>JAFYYE010000328.1 GCA_017557715.1 Pseudobutyrivibrio sp. | reverse complement strand
ATTTGAAAATGCTAAGGCTGGCACTAATAAGAAGATAACTGCTACTGGCTTGAAACTTGAAGGTGCAGCAAAAGATAATTACACCTTGAAATCCACGTCTCTTACAGGCAAAGGAACGATAGAAGAACAGGAAGAAAAGGCTAAAGAGACAAAGAAGACAGAGACTAAGACAAAGGAAAAAAAGACTACAGAGAATAAGGAAACAGACAGCAAGACGACTGAGAAAAATCGGACCACCAAGACTGATAATTCTAAGAAAAAGACCACCACAAAAAAGAGTACTACAACTAGAACAAGCAATGATATTGTGATTGAAAACACCAAGGAGCAGGAGATGCAGAAGGTGAGACTTGAGATTAAAGAAAGACTTATGGAAGACTATCAGTCGCAGCTGCCACCTCCAAAAAATCACATCCGTAAGTAAGTAAAAAGTCACAGAAAAATGCCCCTAGATTGTCTTTGACAGTCTAGGGGATTTTGGTTATTATTTTCATATGAGTGACGATATTAAATTCTCCGTGATAATGCCTACATACGGAGTGGGCGACTATATTGGTGATGCATTGGGCTGTCTCATGATGCAATCTTATGACAATTTCGAAGTGATTATTGTGGATGATTGTTCTCCAGATAATTGCGGAGATATTGCTCGTACTTTTGTTAATCGTGATGACAGATTTTTGTATATTAGACATGAAATCAATCAGGGAGTTTCTGCAGCAAGAAACACAGGTATTGAGCATGCAACAGGAGATTATATTCTCTTTTTAGATCCAGATGATTTGTATGAGAGAAATCTTTTGAGAGTTTGTGCTGCAGCGTTGGAGAGAAATCCAGTTGATTTATTGGTGTACAGTTTTACAGAGGATTATCGTAATTCCGAATCTGGAAAAATTGAATACATGAAGGGAATCACCCTTGAGCTTTTAGATTATGATGATGATATGGTCACCACAAATGACCTTGTCACTATTCATAAGTTAGCAATGCAGATGGAAGAGATTACCATGCTTGGTTATCCATGGAATAAGTGCTACAAAGCAAGCGTAATCAAGGAAAACAATCTTCGATTCCAGAAGATTAAGCACGTTGAGGACATCCTTTTTAACTGCGATATGTTGGACTTCACAGAGTCCCTTACCATTCTTAATGATGTGCTTTACCATTACCGCAATCAGGGACAGATGCGTCTCACAGGTGGTGCAATAGATGATTATTTTGAACTACAGAAGATACGAGTAAAGCGTATATTCGAGCAGCAGCAAAAATGGAAGACCTGTGATTTTGAGGCACTTGGAATTTTATCCAAGGAATATTTTAGAAGCTTCCAGTCAGCAATGGTTCGACAGTTGGAGAACAAGGTGAAGACTGACGACATTTTGAAGTGGTGTAAAAAAGAAGCAGAAACGCCAGTCTATCAAGAGCTTAGAAAATATCTTCCAAGTGATTCAAAAACAATAAAAATGCTATACAAACCACTTGCCGAGGGCATGTTCGGCACCGCGTTAAAACGCGCTCGCCTGATGGAGTACACTAAGCACTATTTCCCAGGCGTATTCAATAGAGCTAAACAATTAAGGTAATTTGATTTTATATATTAAAAGTTCTATAATAGGTATTGTGAGAAGGAGGGTTTAGTATGACTGAAAGCGGTTTTTTAATTTTCTTTTTTGCATTAATATTGTTAGTTGTCATTGTTGCAGTTATTGCAGTGGTATCTGCGGTTTCAGGTGCTGCGGCAGCAATTGTAGACGAAGAAGACGGCGAAGAGGATTAGCATAATCCAATTATGAGTATAAAAGGCGTCTATATTATAGGCGTCTTTTTTTATGGGAGACTAGAGCTTGGATATAAAAATATTTGTGGCTACACATAAGCCTTGTCAGCTGCCTGAGCAGTCATGCTATGTTCCAATTCAGGTAGGAGCCCAGGGCAAGGATTCAATTACATATGATCAGTTAGGTATCACAGATAGAACAGGAGCTATCACAAGAGATGATGGCGGAGAGAATATCTCCACTAAGAATCCATTCTACTGCGAGCTTACTGCTACATACTATATATGGAAGAATATAAAAGCGGATGTTGTTGGCTTGTGCCATTACAGACGTTTTTTTGCGAATAATAAAACACTTGGAACAGATAGAGAACCATTTATGAATGTCCTCTCAGAAGCTGAAATAGAAAAGCTTATGTCAGAGGCTGATGTGGTTATTCCAAAGAGAAATAAATATTTTATCGAGACACTTTATAGCCATTATGCCCACACTATGGATGGCATGCACTTGGACGTAGCTCGTGATGTAATGGCTAAGAAATATCCTGAGGATTTGAAATATATCGATGCCATTTTTTCACGTACAAATGGTAGCATGTACAACATGTGCATTATGAAGAAGGATATTTTTGATGCCTATAGCAAGTGGCTTTTTGACTTGCTTGAAGGCGTTGAAGAACAGGTTGATGTTACAGGTCTTTCTGATTTTCAGGCCCGTTTGTTTGGCCGAGTAAGTGAAATCCTTATGAATGTCTGGATTTTAAAAATTCAGTCAGAGGGTAAGGTGGTCACAGAGGTGACAGCAGCTTATTCCGAGAAAATCAACTGGATTAAAAAAGGCTATTGGTTCCTTCAGGCTAAGTTCTTTGGAAAGAAATATACAAAGAGTGCCTAGGACATTTTAAATTATACGAGGTGACATGATGAAAATTGCAGTAGCAGGTACAGGTTATGTTGGTCTATCAATTGCAACATTATTATCACAGCATCACGAGGTTCATGCTGTAGATGTTATTCCAGAAAAAGTAGAAAAGCTTAACAATAAAATATCTCCTATTCAGGATGAATATATTGAAAAGTATCTTTCAGAAAAGGATTTAAATTTAGTTGCTACATTAGATGCTAAGGAAGCATATACAGATGCTGAGTTTGTAGTTATTGCAGCTCCTACTAATTACGATTCTCAGACACAGTATTTCGATACATCTGCTGTTGAAAATGTTATCGAATTGGTAATGAAGTATAATCCTAATGCAATCATGGTAATTAAGTCTACAATTCCAGTAGGCTATACAAAGTCAGTTAGAGAAAAGTTTGGTTCAAAGAACATTCTCTTTAGCCCAGAGTTTCTTCGCGAAAGCAAGGCTTTATATGATAATCTTTATCCTTCACGTATCATCGTGGGCACAGATTTGGAGGATGAAAGACTAGTAAAGGCAGCCCATACATTTGCAGGGCTTCTTCAGGAAGGTGCCATAAAAGAAGATATCGATACTTTATACATGGGCTTTACAGAGGCTGAGGCTGTTAAGCTTTTTGCCAATACATATCTTGCTCTCCGTGTATCATACTTTAATGAGCTTGATACATATGCAGAGATGAAGGGACTTGATACACAGCAGATTATCAACGGCGTTTGCTTGGATCCACGTATTGGTTCTCATTATAACAACCCATCATTTGGTTATGGTGGTTACTGCTTACCAAAGGATACAAAGCAGCTCCTTGCAAACTATAAAGATGTTCCACAGGATATGATGTCAGCTATTGTTGAAAGCAATCGTACACGTAAGGATTTCATTGCTGACAGAGTCCTTAAGAAGGCTGGATATTATGGATATTCAGAAGGAAATACTTGGAATGCGGAGAGTGAGAAGCAGGTAACAGTTGGTGTATTCAGACTTACTATGAAATCTAACTCAGATAATTTCCGCCAGAGCTCTATTCAAGGAATCATGAAGAGAATCAAGGCAAAGGGCGCTACTGTTATTATCTATGAGCCAACATTAAAGGATGGAGATACATTCTTCGGAAGTGTTGTTGTCAATGATTTAGCGAAGTTTAAAGAGATGAGCGACAGTATCATCGCGAATAGATACGATGCATGTCTGGATGACGTAGCAGATAAAGTTTATACAAGAGATATCTTTAAAAGAGATTAAGAAATAAAACCCCGTATTTCCCGATACGGGGTTTTATTGACAGAAAAAGGGTGCTTTTTTCACGAAAAATTCACAATTTGACATATCAAAATGTAGAAATTTTGTACATTGATTTTTTTATACACAACAAATATACTTTGTTTAGAATTTAACATATGTGTGAGTTATAGGAAAAAGGGCAATGAAAACGGGAGACACAAAATTTATAAACCTGACTAGCAGAGCCATTATCCATGATATATCGGATGATGGCTCTTTTTTGGATGAGGATTGGGAGAACTTATATAATCTGGCGTATCAGAGTAACTTAGTAGCAATAACCTACGATGTGGCTAAAGCACAGAGCTCTCTGCCAGAGGATTTGAGAAAGAAATGGGATTTTGTTAGATTCCAGACCTTTGTCAGACAAAAAAAGCATTTTCATGCGTTGATTGATTTGATTAGAGCAATCGAGGCAGAAGATATTGATTATGCAATATTCAAAGGCATTGTGGTAGCTGATACTTACCCAAATTCTGCATACAGAGCATCTGCAGATTCCGATATTTTGGTTGATGAAAAGGATGCGCCTAGAGTATGCCAGATGATAGAAGAGCGCGGCTATGTTTTGAATGAACACAAAACAAAGGCGAAAGTTTTTGTT
>JAFYYE010000327.1 GCA_017557715.1 Pseudobutyrivibrio sp. | reverse complement strand
GATATATCTTTCAATTTCGACTCTTTCTTTAAACTTATCTACGTTCTTAAGGATAAATCCGATAAGTCCAATTAATAGAATAATAAATTCCAATCTAAGAACACCTGCCTCTGGAAGAAGTGCACTTCCCTTTGTTAAGCTAATTGTGTTGGTTCCAAAATCGTATACAAAATAATATGCTGCTGATGTGTCTGAATAGAAGGATGTCAAATCCACAATATTAATGCCTGCATCATTCAGCTGTGACAGATATGCACTGTCCAGATAGCCTACCTCAAGTCCATCAGTAAGCTCCACACCAGTTGTGATACCGATTAAGAAAGTCTCTGTCCTTAGCATAACACCAAGAATATTGATTCTTGCCAATTCATCCAGATACAGATTCTTGTTAATCTTTGTTGATTCTGTCTCGCCCAAATTATTAGTGCTTTCAGAATAAGTCACATTATTAGCTATGGTTACAAATCCCTGAAGGGCAATAACGCCACCATTTTTAACGAATACTCCAGCACATGGGTCGCCAGCGGTAGCACCATAAAGGCCCACATTTCCAGTTAGGCTCGTCCCCACATCCTGGTTGCCAATAAGTGTAAGTGTGGCGCCGCTTTCCACCGTAATCATAGATGAAACAGCCACCTGACTCTCGGAAATGTATCCATTCACACTACAATTGTTTAAAATCAATTCACCGCTGTTGACTGAGAATAAAGTGTCATCATAAATGCTTTCACTTTGACCACCGCGGATGAAATTGATTCCATCGACCTCTACCACAGGACTATAGCCTTCTGCTCCGCTTGTAAGCGCGTAGTTTCTGGAAACTGCCACGTTAACAATATTAGGATCATTTATTGTAATGATAGACTTTGCACCATCATTTGAAGAGCTAAGGGATTTTGCCCCCTCAAAGCATTCTGCAAATGTGGTGTAGAAATATTCAGGCTCACCAACAAGATTCAAGGTAACCTTGAATATAGCTGTTGTAAGACCACGTCCCTGCACTGCATAACCATCAATTGTAATGGTCATATCAGATAGAACATTCTGCTCTGGAAGGTTTAATGAACCATCTCCATTACTGCTAAACACATCATCATAGATGAAAAATCCGCCATTGACTGTTATGGTCGTAACACTATTTGCGAGTGCTCCAGAAGATGTGAGTAGATATGCACCATCCAAAGTCACGTTGTCAAAGCCATCTAAAATATTTCCACTGGATAAACTGTAATATCCAGATGTAAATGTGATATTTCCTGTTCCTGAAAATAGCTTTCCTGTGTCACCTGTTATTCCACCAGGTCTTGCATTTGATTCGCTATAATCTATAGGCGAACTCTCAGAATCCATAAGCGTAACATTACTGTCACCAAAATCAATATGAACTCCCGACTCCAAATCCACTCTGTGGCCCTGCATATCGATAGTATAAGTAGCAGCATTTGTTGTAGTAATATTTGTAGCTATAGAAAGCTCATCACGAATTTCGATTGTAGGTGTGTAATTTGAATCTCCATCACCATGCACTATGCCTGCTATCTCTGATACATCATCAATAGCATCTGCCAGAGTAATATATCGTGCTCTCTTTCTTTCGCCACCTATTGTGTAATTAATATAGGCAGCGTATTGTAAATCATCGCCCTCGCACAAGGTATAGTCTGAAGAACAAAGTGGGCAGCCAAGCTCGACTGCACCTTCCTCGCACTTGCGAGTACAGGTACACACCAG
>JAFYYE010000326.1 GCA_017557715.1 Pseudobutyrivibrio sp. | reverse complement strand
GACTTATATTCTAATACGGATAACTATAAATCGCTTACATATGAAGATACCTTATTGGTTCGTGAAGAATTAGCTCCGCTTATTCTGCCAGATAGTGATGAGGCTGCCGCTGTTCGTTTTGATGCCTTAATGTATGGATTAGAGCTGGCTCAGTTAGCTGGCAAGAAATACGGGCGATTGAAATCTGACTTGATTAAAAAAGTTAGTGGTATTGCGTCAGTTGCCAACATTCCAGAAATTCTGGCTCAGAAAGAGTTGATAACTAAGATTCTTCAAACTGATTATGTTGATAGAGCTGGTGTTGAGGATTTTGAATACATAAGAGAGAATCTTAGAAATCTTATGAAGTACTTACCTCATAAGAAGCTGCGTTATGATACAGATTTTGCTGATGATATTCTTGATTCTCAATGGAATGAGTCTGAACTTGAGAATGATGAGCTTAAGAACTATAAGGCTAAGGCTGAATTCTACATTCGCCAGCATCAGGATAATATCGTAATTGCGAAGTTGAGAACAAATCAACCACTTACTTCTTTGGATATCACTACTTTAGAAGATATTCTTTGGAAGGAAGTTGGTACTAAGGAAGATTATGAGCACGAGTATGGTCAGAAACCACTTGGTGAATTTGTAAGAAGCATTGTAGGTCTTGATATGAATGCGGCAAAGGAGGCGTTCTCTGAATTCCTTGATGAGACTAACTATGACAGTAGGCAGATTTACTTTGTAAACCAGATTGTTGAATACATAGTGCATAATGGTATGCTCACAGATTTATCTGTTCTACAGGAATCGCCTTTTACAGATCAAGGAAGCGTAGTAGATATTTTTACAGACTTGTCTGTTTGGGCTTCTATTAGAAAGATAATTGATAAGATTAACGCAAATGCTGTTGCGTAAACTGTTGGAGTAAATAGATGATAAGGGGACCAAGATTAAACAACATAGGAAAGAATTTTACGTCGAGAGATAGTCTTGGCTTAGAAGGCGTTGCTACTTCTATGCAAGGAGAGATTTGTCCTGTTGTAACAACAGTAACCCCGAGAGCATTTTATTGGCCTTTCATGGTTTGGATTTATTATGATTTCCTCATGAAATCAGGTATAAAGCAACATACGTCAACAGCGTTTAAGGCATATTTAAGACGACAAGATTATTTTTTTGTAATGGCTACTCTATTAACGCCTAATGCAGACAATAATAACCTTGTTGGAAAGACGAAGGCACAAATAGACATTGATAATAACCAAGCGGGGCCATATCCATTCAATGATGGTTACTTCAAAGCAGGTTTTGGTGGAATGCTGTATTATAATGCGGGCTGTACATCTTTATATTTTATAACTAGTGAGAATCCTGAAAATGGTAAAGAGTATGATTTTCCTGGTAACAAATTGTCACCAGTTGGTTACAGGCTGTAACCAACTGGAAAATACACTAAAGGCATGAAATGACAAGAATAGTTAATAATGCTATAATTTATTTAGATTAGTGTTACTCATGGGAGGAGAAAAAAGACACTTGAGTTTGAAGGGAGTGATAGTTTATGAAAAATAAATACTTCCCAGATGAAGAAATAGAACTTAATGACTTGTACTTTGTTTGTTATATGATTGAGCGTGTTGCCCGTCATATACATCAGAAGAACAAGTATGTAGTCAATAAAATAGGAAAAGACGGACTTTATCACCTTATAAGTCTTGCAAATGTTTTACATTGTGAAAATCCTGATAAAGTTGAGGATGACTGGATAAAAGACTATGATTTGAAAGACAGTGATTTTGATATTACTAAAGTTGATAAGGAGCTTGCAGAAAAGATACCTACTCCGCTAGAAATGGGAGAAGTATATCAACGACTAATCAATGATACTCTTGATTCCAAAGAAGATTATGTAGATGGTATCATTCGAGTTTACAACAACGAAATCTGTGATACAATTGACAACTATAACTGCAGTGCATTTTATGAGCCATCCTATGTAATAGCCAGAGCATATCAGTCTGGTGGTTTTTAAAACCGAATAGTTTTGGACTGGGCGAGAGCTCTTTGGTCCATCGTAGACGGGAAGAATTTCCCGTCCTTTTTTAATTAGAATGTGAATTATAATGAAGCCTTCAGATTAGTCTGAAGGCTTTTTTCGTATAGTGTTATAGGATTGACAACATGTTGTATACGACATATTATCAAAGCAATGATTGATGCCCGAATTAATCAGCATATGACTCAGAAGGATCTTTCAGCAAAAACAGGTATTACACAAGCTGATATTAGCCGTATTGAGAATGGGACACGTAACCCTAGCCTTGCAATGGTAAAGCGACTTGCAGAGGGGCTGGGGATGCAGTTGAAGCTAGAGCTTGTACCTAGAACAGCAAAGCAGTAGGATAAAGAACAATAACCCATAACGATGAGATATAAAAATATAGTAAAAGCAAAATTCATATCACGACCTAACCGTTTCATAGCTCAAGTGGATATTGATGGGCAGGAGACGACTGTACATGTGAAGAACACAGGTAGATGTAGAGAACTGTTACTACCAGGAAACACAGTGTACTTGGAAAAGGCTGATAATCCGGCGCGAAAGACACTATATGACTTGGTGGTAGTAGAGGCTGAGGTTGGGCTTGTAAACATCGATTCCCAAGCGCCTAATGCGGTTGGGAAGGAATGGCTGAGTAAACAGGATTATGATGTCGTGATTCCCGAATATAAATATGGAAACTCACGGATTGATTTCTACATGGAGCGAGGGAAAGATAAGTTTCTTATGGAGGTTAAGGGTTGCACTTTAATCAGGGATGGTATTGGATATTTTCCTGATGCACCAACAGAAAGAGGTGTGAAACATCTTAGAGAACTGACAGCTGCAGTTGCGTTGGGCTATAAGGCAATGATTGCTTTTGTTATTCAGGTGGAAGGAGTATCAGAAGTCAGACCTAATATTGATACTCATCCAGAATTTGGGGCTGCTTTAGAAGAAGCAAAAGCAGCAGGAGTTGAAGTCCTGTTTCTAAGGTGCAAAGTGACGGAGAATGAACTAGTAATTGTATAAGGATATTTTTTACAAATCATTCTTCAGGCAGACTGGAGGTTTTTATGGCACAAATAAATGTTACGAATCTAACTTTTGCCTATGAGGGCAGCTTTGATGATATTTTTGAGAATGTATCATTTTCGGTGGATACAAACTGGAAGCTAGGGTTTATAGGTAGAAACGGTAAAGGAAAAACCACATTCCTAAATTTGTTGCTAGGAAAATATACATATCAAGGAAGCATATCCACAAATGTGATTTTTGATTATTTCCCATACAGAGTCAGCAAGGCTGATTTGGAAAAAACAGCCGATGAGCTCATGGAAAAGTGGAAGCCTACAGTGGAAAGCTGGAGAGTTATGTGTGAACTTCCGATGCTTTCTATTGATGCAGAATTATTGTATAGACCCTTCAAGACATTGAGCTTTGGTGAACGAACCAAGGTGATGCTGGCGGTTTTATTTTCAGGAGAAAATGATTTTCTGCTAATAGATGAGCCAACAAACCATCTTGATATGGAAGCGCGAGAGATAATAAAAAAATACTTAGCTTCGAAGAAGGGCTTCATTTTAGTTTCCCATGATAGAGATTTACTGGATGCATGTATCGACCATGTATTGGTGCTTAATAGGGCATCAATAGAAGTACAGGCAGGCAATTTCTCAAGCTGGTGGGAGAATAAGGCTAAGGCCGATGCTTTTTCCAAGAATGAGAATGAAAAGCATTTGAAGGAGATTGGAAAGCTTAAAAGTGCTGCTGATAGAGCCTCAAGATGGGCAGATAAAAGTGAATCCAGCAAGATAGGCTATGATCCAATTAAAGAGACAGATAGGTCTATAAGCACAAGGTCTTACATCGGCGCAAAAACCAAGAAAATGCAAGCAAAAGTGAAGAACTATGAAAAGCGAATGGACCGAGAGATAGCAGAGAAAGAAGGCTTGCTAAAAGACATAGAAGAGCCCATAGATTTAAAGGTGATGCCGATGGAGCATTACAAGAAAAGGTTGATTGACTGCAAGGAGCTATCTATAAGGTATGCGGATAGCTCAGAACCTGTGATAGAAAATCTAAGCTTTGAATTACTCCAAGGGCAAAGAGTGTTTTTATCTGGTGAAAATGGAAGTGGTAAATCAACTTTAATAAAGGCGATTCTAGATAAGGCTGGTTATGGGGCGGCGCCGAATATTGTCATAGAGGGAGAACTCTCTGTGGCGCCAAATCTCGTGGTCTCATATATAACTCAGGATACTTCTCATCTAAAGGGGAGCCTTAAGGATTATGCAAGTCAAAATGGCTTGGATTATAGTTTGCTGCTTTCAATACTGAGGCAGTTGGATATGAGCAGGGTACAGTTTGAAAAGAACATTGAGGACTTTTCAGAGGGGCAGAAAAAGAAGGTGCTTATAGCAGGAAGCCTTCTTACATCAGCGCATCTTTATATATGGGACGAGCCACTTAATTACATTGATGTGTTTTCGCGTATGCAAATAGAAAAGTTGATTGAAGAGTATCAGCCTTCAATGTTAATCGTGGAGCATGATGTGAGATTTAGGGAAAAGCTGGCAACTAAAGAAATATTACTGTCCTATAATGCCGAATAAATAAGCTGCAACGCCGAGGAACCAGTGAATCATCCATACGCCAAACACTGTCTTTTGTTTTTCGTAAACAAAACCTAAAACTGCACCAAGGACTGCGGCACCAATCATGAACCAAAAACCGTACTCAATATGGAATACCGCAAAAATAAGTGAAGCGTGGGAGATAGAATATAATGTCTTGTGCTTAGTAGCGCAAACACGTCTAAGGTTTTCCTGCAAAACGCTTCTAGCGATAAATTCCTGTATAAAGGCTGTGAATAAGTACACAATCTGGTGAGAGTTGAATCTTCTGATGTCAAAAAAGCCATGCTCAATTTGGAATAAGGAAGGGTCGTACATTTGTCCAACCGCCTTAATAGCTGCCAAGATTCCAAATGATAGAAGGCATAACAACGCGGATTGGATTATAACCTTTTTAGTATTATTGGACTTTAGACCTAAGTCTTGCAAAGAAAAGCCTGTGTATCTTAAGGCTAGAAAGAACAAAATGATCCCAAGAAAATCCACGGCCTGGACCATGTATGCGTTTGGAAAAGGCCTTCCAAGTTCTTCACAAAGCGCATAGAACAACACCCAAAATCCGATTCCGCCCATGAGAATAGAGAGAACTACAG
>JAFYYE010000325.1 GCA_017557715.1 Pseudobutyrivibrio sp. | reverse complement strand
GCTGATGTTTTTAGGCCTTCTTACAATTCTTTTATACATGAAGTCATTTAAGCCAGATGCTTATGGAACTGAGAAATTCATGGATTATGGCTTCATGAATACAATGACTAAGCTTACATATTTCCCGGTTGAAGATATTTGGTATGCGGATAAGAATCTTAATTACTACTATCTGGGCCAGTATTTTGCGGCGTTTATCAATCAGCTGTCTTTTAATGATGTAAGATTCAGCTACAATATTATGTTCTATACAGTCTGCTCAATGGCATTTGTATTGGCATTTTCATGTACATATAAGCTTTTGGAATGCAAGTTTGGAGCAAGATTAAAGAAGCTTCATGGCGTTTTAGGTGGATTGCTTAGTGGTGCAGCAGTATGCTTTGAAGGCAGCGCTCACTTTATAGTATTTGGAATCGTGCTTGTAATCTGGAATAAGATAAAGGGCAATACCGAGTATTCATATTGGTTTCCACAGAGCACAAGATATGTAGGATATGTTCCAGAGCGAATGGACAAAACAATCACTGAGACGCCTTCATATTCTTTTGTAATCGGTGATTTGCATGCGCATGTTATAAACATAATGTTTGTAATCACAATAATCGGTATCTTAATTGCCTTCGCAACTCAGCTTGCAGCGAAAAAGGAAAAGAACCAGTATCTTGAGTTTGACTTTAATGCTAAGGACTATATCTTAAAAGCGCTCAACCCAACAGTGCTTCTCTGTGGCTTCTTCACAGGCTTCTTTCAGGGAAACAACTACTGGGATTATGCGATTTACATGATGATTTCGGCGTTGACAGTGTTGTTCGTAGACTTTAAAGTATACGGATTTAATAAGAAAAGCACACTGTTTTCAGCAATCCAAATCATAGTAATGATGGTGATTGCAAATGTCGTAATACTTCCATTCAAGCTAAACTTTACAAAGATGGAGGGTGGTATTTTCCTTTGCGAGAACCATACACTGTTCCATCAGCTGTTAGTACTTTGGCTTCTTCCTGTTGCCTGTGCAGTAGTTTGTATCGTATTTGCGATAAAGGATTACTTGGCTGGCGAAGGAAAAGAAATCGATAAAAAAGAAAATGTTTTAATTCGAATCATCTCAAATGCCAACATTGCAGATCTTATGGTAATGCTTATGGCCTGCTGTTCAATTGGTTTGATAATCATTCCAGAGGTGATTTACGTAAAGGATATTTACAATATTGATTATGCCAGAGCAAACACTACATTCAAGCTCACATATCAATCGTGTATTATGTTTGGAATCATTACAGGCTATGCAATGATTTCGCTATTCTGCTTTAAGAAACAGAAGGTAAGAAGAGTTCTGGCTACAGTAATTCTTGTGCCGACACTTATTTGTTCATCATACTTTTTTGTAAGTTGTCATAGTTGGTTTGGAAATATTTTTGACAGCTCAAGACCAAGAACCTTAAATGCTATGTCATTTATGGAGACAAATGCGCAGTTTATCGAGGATGCACAGGTCGTAGATTACTTGAATAATTTGGAATACGATAATCCACCCGTTGTACTTGAAGCATCAGGAGATGCGTATTCAGATGCAGGAAGAATGTCGGTTGCATCAGGATGCCCTACAGTGCTTGGCTGGTATGCACATGAATGGTTATGGAGATTCAGCCAGGAGGCAGTAGAGGAACGCGCTCAGGACATCAGAGAAATCTATAGCGGATATGATGAAGATGAAGCCAGACGCCTTATTGAAAAATATGATATCGACTATATCTACATTGGAGCCTTCGAATATCAGAACTATGATTTCGCAGGCACACCTATCAACTTATATAAGCTTTTACAGCTGGGAGATGTGGAATTACAGATTCCATCAACCTATTACGGTGGATATCACAACTACTTGATAAAGATAAAATAACCTTTGATATCAAAATAATTACCTCTTATCCCAAATTGTTGTGGAGAGAAAAAAGATATGTAAAATATAAATCATAGGAGGCGCCAATAGTTATGAAGATAAATATTGACGTAGATGATTCTTTACAGCAGGACATGATAACCATTCACTGCCGAGAGATAACAGAGGAGATATTGGAGCTGCAGCGACTGTTGTCGAAGGCGCAGATGGGGGCACAAAGGATATCAGCCTATATTGACGACACAGAATATTACGTGGAAGTCAAATCAATAATATTTGTTGAGGCTGATGGAAATTACATATCAATCCACACTGGGAAATCCATCTACAGGGTAAGACAAAAACTTTATGAGCTTGAAGAAATGCTACCGAGAGAGTTCTTGAGAGTATCAAAATCCACTATCGTAAATACGGATTTGATTGCTTCTATAAAAAAGAACATTACGGGAGCCAGTGAGATTTCCTTTAGGAATTCTACAAAAAGAGCGTATGCATCAAGAAACTACATTAAAGCACTTATTGAAATAATGGATGAAAAGAGGATAAAAAGATGACAAAATCAAAGATTAGAAACACTATTAGAGGTATTGCACTTATCGCATTTGCGATATGTTTATTACTTAGTAAATCAAATTACTTTACTGATTTTCCGATGGTGAAGATGGCAATGTGTATTATTATGGTTGTTGTATTCGGAGAGCAGCTCATTGAGGGAAGCTTCTTAGGAATGTCGATTCCACTGGGTGTTATGACATGCTTATTCCAGTCAGAGTTAGGTCTTGGAGATATTCACTATGCATTTATAATGCTTGCTTTTGTACTCATTGGCGCAGGTCTTTCAATGATTTTTGGAAAAAAGTCACATCACATAAACATTGTACGTAATGGAGACAGCCATACTATCGATGTAAGCGGAAAGGCAGAATACTGGGAGGATGAAGGTAACTTCGACCTTGATAATAGCCTTGGTTCAAGAACTCAGTATATCAAGATTAACGATATGAAAAAGGGCAGCATCGATAATGCTCTTGGTCAGTTGACGGTATATTTTGATGGAACAACAGTTGATGCAAACGGCGCAATCCTAGATATCGACAATGGTATGGGAAGCCTTTCAATCTATTTCCCAAGGAAGTTTAGAGTATCCTTCAATTGCGATAATGGAATGGGCAAAATCAACATGCACGGTGAGTGTTCGCAGGATATGTCTCAGCCACTTATCAAGGCAAATGTAGATAATGGAATGGGAACTATTGATTTTTACTTCGAGTAAATGTTTAATATGATATAACATTGAGGGACCAGGATGTGGTCCCTCTTTTTGGAGGTTAAGGCATAATGAAAAAGGGACTTGTTATGGAAGGTGGAGCAATGCGCGGAATCTTCACCTGTGGAGTTATTGATGTATTACTTGAAAACGGCATTGAGTTTGACAGTGCAGTGGGAGTTTCGGCTGGTGCCACATTTGGAATAAATTTCAAATCAAAGCAGATAGGGCGACCACTGAGATACAACAAGATTTATTGCAACGACAAGCGATATTGTAGTGTCAGGTCACTCGTAAAGACAGGCGACCTTTATAATGTTCCATTTTGTTATGGCACACTTCCATATGAGCTGGATGTGTGGGACGGTAAAACCTTCTATGACAATCCAATGGACTTTTTTTGTGTTGCTACGGATATTAATACAGGTGAAGCAGTATATCATAAATGTGATAATAGAGATTATACAAAGGATGGAATTGATATCAGATGGATCCGTGCGTCTGCATCAATGCCTATGTTTGCACGCCCAGTTGAGATAGATGGCGGACTATATTTAGATGGAGGAATGGCAGATTCTATACCTTTAAGGTTTATGGAAAACCAAAAATGTGATAGAATCCTTGTGATTGAAACTCAGCCCGCTGATTATGTTAAAAAGCCTCAGAAATACATGGGGCTTGTAAAACTTAAGATGGGCAAATATCCTGAGATGGTGAAGGTCATGCGAGACCGACATCTCATGTACAATCAGGAGAAGGCCTATGTTAGTCATAAGGAGCATCAGGGCGAGGTTTTTGTTATCAGGCCTTCGGTAGCACCAAATATCAATCCTACCGAGAAGAATCCTGATGAGCTTCAGAGAGTATATGATATGGGTCGAGTAGAGGCCACTAAATCTCTTGAGAAGCTAAAGCAGTATTTGGCACAGTAGGCTGTGCCTGGTTTTGAAAGGTATTAAGAATGAGTATTTTAAATGTTGAACATTTATCCCACGGCTTTGGTGATCGTGCTATTTTTGAGGACGTATCATTCAGGCTTTTGAAGGGAGAGCATATTGGACTTGTCGGAGCTAACGGCGAAGGCAAGTCTACTTTTATGAATATCATCACAGGCAAGCTTCAGCCAGATGAAGGAAAGATTGAGTGGTCTAAGAAGGTTCGTGTTGGTTATTTGGACCAGCATACCGTTTTGGAGAAAGGCATGACTATCGGCAGCGTTCTTCACTCTGCTTTTGATTTCCTCTATGACATGGAACAGGAGATGAATGACATCTATGCCAGCCTAGGGGATGTTACTGACGACGATGAGATGAATAAGCGCATGGATGAGGCAGGCACCATCGCAGA
This sequence comes from Pseudobutyrivibrio sp., assembly GCA_017557715.1. Lineage (GTDB taxonomy): Bacteria > Bacillota > Clostridia > Lachnospirales > Lachnospiraceae > Pseudobutyrivibrio. The sequence continues at coordinate 15,493 of JAFYYE010000325.1, read as the reverse complement.
CCTTCTTACTATGCACGATTTCTATATGATAGATGCCAAGGTAGAAGAGGTTGCCAGAGCTCTCGGTGTTCTTGACCTTGGTCTTGATAAGGATGTTACTGAGCTTTCCGGTGGACAGCGTACAAAGGTCCTTATGGCAAAGCTTCTTTTAGAAAAGCCAGATATCCTTCTTTTGGACGAGCCTACTAACTATCTTGATGTAGAGCATATTGAGTGGCTTAAGAGATATCTGAATGATTACGAGAATGCATTTATTCTTATTTCTCATGATGTGCCATTCTTGAATTCAGTTATCAATCTTATCTACCACATGGATAACAAGCAGCTTAACCGCTATGTGGGAGATTACGATAAGTTCCAGGAAGTATATGCTATGAAGCAGAGTCAGCTTCAGGCGGCTTACAACCGTCAGCAGAAGGAGATTGCTGAGCTTAAGGATTTCGTTGCACGAAATAAGGCAAATGTTGCCACAAGAAATATGGCCATGTCTCGTCAGAAGAAGCTTGATAAGATGGATGTTATTGAGCTTGCAGCAGAGAAACCAAAGCCAGAGTTTTACTTCAAGGAGGCCCGTACACCTAGCCGCGTAATCTTCTCTACAAAGGATCTTGTTATTGGCTACGATAAAAATGAGCCACTTTCAAAGCCGCTTAATTTGGAGATGCAGCGCAAGCAGAAGATTGTACTTACTGGTGCAAACGGAATCGGAAAGACTACTCTTTTAAAGAGTATCTTAGGTCTTATTCCACCACTTTCAGGTACAGTTTATCAGGGTGAGTTCCTTGAAATCGGTTACTTTGAGCAAGAGATGGATCAGCACATTTCCACTACCTGCATCGAGGAAATCTGGAACGAGTTTCCATCATATAATCAGAATGAGGTTCGATCTGCACTTGCAAAATGCGGTCTTACTACAAAGCATATCGAAAGCTTATGCCGAGTTCTTTCCGGTGGTGAGCAGGCAAAGGTTCGTCTTTGCAAGCTCCTCAATCGTGAGACAAACCTTCTACTTTTAGATGAGCCTACAAACCATCTTGATGTGGATGCAAAGGATGAGCTGAAGCGTGCACTTAAGGAATACAACGGAAGCATCCTTATGGTATGCCACGAGCCTGAGTTTTACGAGGGTCTGGCTACTGATGTATGGGATTGCAGTAAATGGACAACAAAGACAATATAGATTTTTCACGACACATAATGACAAATGTCACTTCACATAATGACAGCCTTCACTACAGAGGGCTGTCATTTTTATTTATATTATCATCAGAAACAAAAAAACGAACCCACAAAGGAGAAGGATATGAGTCAGAGCGTAGTAGAAATCGAAAACTTAGTAAAAAGATATGGAGATAAGGTGGCAGTAGATCACTTTTCATTAAATGTAAACGAAGGAGAAATCCTTGGACTCCTTGGACCTAATGGTTCAGGTAAGACTACAACAATTAACTGCCTGCTTTCACTTCTTAAGTACGATAAAGGAACGGTAACAATTTTTGATAAGGAGATGAAGCCGGAGGCATACGATATCAAATCACAGATTGGTGTAGTAATGCAGAACGTAGCAGTGGTTGAAACCCTTACAGTTTATGAAAACGTAGATTTCTTCTGTGGCCTTTATATCAAGGATAGAGCAACAAGAAAGAAATACGTAGAGGATGCACTGGAGTTTACAGGACTTACAGAATATAAAAAGTACCTTCCAAAGAAGCTCTCAGGTGGTCTTCTTAGAAGATTAAATATCGCCTGCGGAATCGCTCACAAGCCAAAGCTTATTATTTTTGATGAACCAACAGTTGCAGTAGACCCACAGAGCAGAAACGCAATCCTTGAGGGAATCAGAAAGATGAACAGGGATGGAGCAACAATCATTTACACTTCTCACTACATGGAGGAGGTAGAGGAGCTTTGCACAAGAGTGTTAATTATGGACCATGGCAAAAACGTGGCAAACGGCACATCACAGGAGCTTAAATCATCACTTATCAACAGAGAAACAATCCGTGTTGGCCTTCCAGACAAGTCAGACAAGATTATCGCAGGCATAAAGGAAATCAACCATGTATATAAGGTTAAGGAGGATGGAGATGACCTTGTTATTAAATGCGATGGTGGAGATCATAATCTGGTACATATACTTAGTTATTTAAATGATAACAACGTACCATTTGGTCACGTGTCTACAGAACTTCCTACATTGAACGATGTATTCCTTGAAATTACAGGAAAGGAGCTTAGAGATTAATGTTTGGTCGAATCTATGTATATAAATTAAAGGAGATGCTCCGCAACAGGTATGTTGTAGGCTGGAATATCTTTTTCCCACTTGTGCTGGCCACAGTATTCTATTTTGGATTTGGAAATCTTATAAGCGATGACCCTGATAAATTTAACACGATAGATGTGGGATACGTAAATACGAATCAGGAAGAATCTAATTTTGGAATCCTCTTGGACGAAATGACAAAATCCAGTGGAGACAGAACCAAGATTATTGAGGTACATGAGTATTCCTCAAAGGATGAGGCAGTAGAGGCAATGAATGCTGAGGAGGTATCAGGCTTCTATGTAGAGAGCGGGGATGATATCACTACCTATGTACCAAGAAATGGTTATAAGGCCACCACTTTAAATGAAATAGTAAGACAATATGAAAATATGTATTCAGTCATTGAAAAAGTGGCACAGGAGCATCCAGAAAATCTCCAGACAGCAGTGGATATGGTTTCCAATAACATGGAGATAATGAAGGAGCACGATTTTGGAAATAATACATCTCCATACTTACAGTATTTCTTCGCACTGATTGCCATGTCATCACTTTTCAGTTCATGGATTAGTACAGCAATGCTTGAAGGTATGTGTGCAAATATGACAGAGCGAGGAAAGAGATTCGAATGTGCGCCTACTAGCAAGATGATGGCTATTGCAGGCTGTGTTTTAGCAGGACTTACTATTCAGTCGGTTTCAAATGCAGTTCTTGTTGTCTATGTTCAGTACATACTGAAAATCAACATGGGCGCACCATTTATCAACCTTGTTTTGATCACTACACTAGGAAGTGCCCTTGGAATTTCAGCAGGAGTTTTGATTAGTTCATTTATCAAAAATGAAAGATTGCTGATAGCTGTACCACTTGTATTCACAATGGGATGCTCATTCTGCAGCGGACTTATGTGGCATCAGATTCGACAGATTATCGAAAGCAATTGCCCTATTATAAACAGAATCAATCCGGCAGCATTGTTGGTAGATTGCCTTTATACAAGAGCTACTTATGGAAAAACAGATATGTATTATCAGGATATTATGATTATGGGCTGTATGGTTGTTGGATGTCTTTTTGTAAGCTCATTATTCTTGAGGAGGAGAATTATGGCAGTATTTAATGCAATAATAAAATCACTTAGAGCAAATATAGTAAATATAGTAGTATATTTCTGTATCTTTGCTATATTTGGAAATATGCAGGCAAAGGCAACTGTCTCTACTCAGGAAGACATGTTTGAAGATGTTCAGGTAAAGGTAGCTGTTACAGATAATGATAATTCTGTTCTCAGCCAGGCCTTGGTTGATTACCTGGAGGAGACACAAATTGTGGTGGATCCAAAGACAGATGACCCACAGGAAATGAATGACAATGTACGATTTTTAATCTATGATTACGCACTTATTATTCCTGATGATTTTGAGGAAAAGGTGTTATCAGGAGAAACAGAAAATGTGCTGGAGTATATAGCTCCTGGAACAACTGCATCACAGTTTCTTCTCACACAGAAGCTAGGTGACTATTTACAGGATGTTGTGATATATTTAAATAGTGGTTTCAGTGAGGAAGAGGCAATCAACCTTACCCATGACCAGATGGTAAAGCTTAATGAAACAAAGGCTACAATGATGGATTCTGCTGAGGAAAATCATCGCTCATTCTACACAGGAATGTTCACCTTCAACGGTTACACACATATGATTATTCTTTGCATCTGCTGTGCTTGTACTCTTACATTTATGAAGGACAAAGATGTTAAAAATCGTATATCCGTTAGTGGTATGCATTTCTTCACAAGAAACGCAGCTACAATCGGTGGTGTATTTATAGTAGGCTTTGTTTTAACAACACTTATGATTGTTGTAATCCAGTTTATGAGTCTACAGTACGCAAACAGCAAGCTCATTTACTACATGATTGATAGCTACAGTCTGATGTTAGTAGGACTTGGAATGGCATATTTCATCTGCTCACTTACATCAAATGAGAATCTTATTAATATGATTGGAAATATGATGGTACTTTCCATGAGCTTCCTTTGTGGAGTATTCGTAGATACTCAGTATTTATCAGATAAGATTGTCCAGATAGCACATTTCATGCCATTGTACTGGTACACCACAGCTATTAAATATATAAACGTTACTCCTATAAACGAAATTTGGAGTCGCAAGTTTGGTACATATATACTTATTGAAATCCTCTTTGCATTAGTGTTCATATTTGCAGGAATGATTATTTCAAGGAAAAAGGAACAATATGCTATTTGATGTGATTATCCGCTTTTTAGCGGCATTAGGATTAACAGTACTTATTAACGCAAGTGGCATTACAACCCTCTCGGTTGTAATGTCTATTTGCGTTTTTTTAATATTAGAGATAAGTCTTTTAATTGATAAAAAACGTATATACGGAGTAGTGACGGCTATACCATTTGTGGCTACGTTAGTATATATGGTGATGCAGGATACCACTTCTTTTGGTTATGTAGCTGTATTTGTGATTCTGGCATCATATACTGTGGTTTCCACAATATTATATGAGCAGGTAATGACCTATAAGAGGCTTTTACATCGTACCCGAGACGACAGTAAGGAGCTGGAGGAAACCTTAGAGGAAAAGAACCGAAGATTATTATCCGAGCAGGATCAACAGGTACATCTGGCCACCCTGGCAGAACGAAACAGAATTGCAAGAGAGATTCACGATAATGTGGGACACCTGCTGTCCAGAGCCATATTGCTCCTTGGTGCCATTTCTACAGTCAATAAGGATGAGAATCTGGAGCCTCAGCTAAAAATGCTGGCAAATACCTTGGATGAGTCAATGGCAAAAATGAGAGCGTCAGTCCATGACCTCCATGATGATTCAATTGATTTAAAAAAGAACTTTGATGATATTATCGGCGAGCTTAAGGATTTTACCGTAAATACGGATTTAGATTTGGATGAATCCATACCGACAAATATCAAGCTGTCCTTGATAGGAATTTTAAAAGAGGCAGTTACAAACATACTGAAGCACTCCAATGGTGACGAGGTATCAGTTATCATGCAGAGAAACTACAGCTTCTGTACTATCTCCATCACAGATAATGGTTCAATACCTCAGGAGCTGAAGGAAAAGATTGCGTTGGATGATTATGATGGCATAGGACTTACAAATATAAGAAACAGAGCAAATGCCCTTGGAGGAGATGCGTATTTTTATACCAACGATGGGTTTACAGTATTTGCAAGACTTCCCTTTGGTGGGAAATAAATGATTGGGGAAAATAAATGGAAGACAAGAGAATTTTACTAATTGACGATGATGAGCTGATCACAATGTCCCTTGAAATGATTATCAACGCAGAAGAGGGCTTCACAGTAATCGGAAAAGGAAACAGCGGACGAGAAGGAGTAAAGCTTTTTGATGAGCTGAATCCAGATTTGCTTTTGATGGACATTCGTATGGCGGATATGAATGGTCTTGAGGCAGCAGAGGAAATCCTGGCAAAGCATAAGGATGCAATCATTTTATTCCTTACTACTTTTTCCGATGATGAATATATCGTAAAGGCATTAAAGCTTGGCGTCCGAGGCTATCTTCTAAAGCAGGATTACAAATCACTTCCTGCAGCTTTGCATGCAGCTATGGATGGCCAGAGTGTATTCGGAGGTGCAATCGTAGATAAGCTTCCGGCTCTTATGAACAGTGCAGAAACTACAGAAGAGAATAAGTTTGATTACGAATCAAGAGAAATCACAGAGAAGGAATACGAGGTTATTCAGCTTGTTGCGGAAGGGTTTTCAAATAAAGAGATAGCACAAAAGCTTTTCTTATCAGAAGGCACTGTGAGAAACTATCTTTCAACAATTCTTGAGAAGCTGGAGCTTAGAGACAGAACACAGTTGGCAATATTTTACTTGAAGAACTAGGGATAGATGTCTGAGAAACCTATTAAGAAACCAAAGCAAAGAGCTAAGGCCTAAACAGGTCTTAGCTCTATTACGTTATCGCCATATTCAATATTATTTCTTTCAAGGAAATCTGTGAAATCCGGCATCTGCTCAGGCTGTAATACATCCACTGGAATATGAGCATCGCAACCAATTACAAATTTCGCACCCATAGCACTTGCCATGGAGAAAAAACGGTCACTTGGATAATTGCGGTTCAAGAAGAAGCCTTGCATATTAATCTCCAAAGGAATATCCAAATCAATGGAAGCCTGCACAATGCGCTTCATGTGATTCAGATAAACCTTGTCTGGTCCGACGTAGTTGATCAAATCAGGATGGGCGAGATAGCTGAAATAGCCGGTGCGCATTCCTTCAATAGTCAAATCAACATAGTCTTTTACCTTAGAACCATCTGTAGTTTCTGCACCTGCATAAAATCCATCTATTTCGTTAGGAGCGAAATGCTGACCCTGGATAATGTAATCCAAAGGAAATTGACGAAGATAGGCCAGAAGCTTATCGAAATATTTGCGGGTGTATTCAACCTCATATCCTATATAAATCTGAATGTCATTTTTATATTCATCACGAAGCTTTACAAGGGTGTCAGTATAGTTTTCCACTTCACTCATATCCATACGAATATTGGAAACATATTCTGGTGGATAAGGCTGTGGGGTGTGATCTGAGAACCCTAATATCTTAAATCCATTTTCTATAGCAGCTTCGATATATTCACGCTCAGTGCCGTGGGCATGCTTGCATCGAACTGTATGTGTATGATAATTAGCGAGCATAGTAAACCTCCATCAATAGATGACTACACAAATGATGATAAATGGTGTCATAAAGAAAAACAAGATGATATCAAAATCTTTACATAAATAGCTTAATAATGTGTAAGAAGTCCTATAAATTTGCAAAAAATCCGTATTAAATATATAATGTGCCAATAAAAAAATTAAGGTGAGAGAATATATGATATTAGAACTATTAACAAAAATTGATGATGTGATGTACTATCCGATTTTGATTATCGTGATGGGTGTTGCAGGAATCATTTTTACAATCAGAACAAGATTTGTTCAGATTAGACTTTTTAGAGAAGCCTGCAGACTTGTTATGGAGAAGCCAGAGGATAAGGCACACATTTCTTCATTCCAGGCACTTATGGTTTCCACAGCTTCACGTGTAGGAACAGGAAATATTGTTGGTGTTTCTACAGCAATCTGTATCGGTGGACCAGGCGCTATGTTTTGGATGTGGCTTATGTGCATTATCGGTGCTGCATCAGCCTTTGTAGAAAGTACTTTAGCTCAGGTTTATAAGCAGAAGGATAAGGACGGTAGCTGTTATGGTGGTCCTGCATATTATATTGAGCAGGCATTAAAGGCACCATGGCTTTCAGTGATTTTCTGTGTATGTCTTATAGCAACATATGCGGTAGGCTTCAACATGCTTTGCTCATACAATCTTCAGTCTACATTCGAAGCATATAGTTTTTACGATGATAATGTAACACCACTTATAATCGGCGCTATTATTGCAGTGCTTGTTGGTTTTTGTGTTATGGGCGGCGGCAAGAAGATTGTTAAGCTTACAGAAGTACTTGTACCATTCATGGGAATTTGCTACGTGGTAGTAGCCTTGATAGTAATTATCGTAAACATCACAAACGTTCCAGCAATGTTTGTGGATATTTTCAAAGATGCTTTTGATTTTAAATCAATCTTTGGTGGTGTATCTGGTTCATGTTTAATCTACGGAATCAAGAGAGGCCTTTATTCAAATGAGGCGGGCGTAGGTTCTGCACCTAACGCGTCAGCATCAGCAAATGTAAGTCATCCTGTTAAGCAGGGACTTGTACAGACAGTATCTGTTTATATTGATACAATGCTTCTTTGTACTGCAACAGGACTTATGTGTTTAAGCTCTGGGGTACAGGCAGGTGAAGATGTGAGCGGTATTCCATATGTTCAGCAGGCGATTGCTTCTGTATTTGGAAACTTTGGACCATTGTTTATAACTGGTGCAATGATTTTATTTGCGTTCACAACTCTTCTTGGAAATCTTTACTATGTGGATAACGCATTAATATATCTTCATGGAAAGAAGATGCCAAGCGCTACATTCATGACAGTATTTAGAATTATCTGCGTGGCAGTTATTTTCATCGGGGCAACACTTTCAATGGACACAGCCTGGGCTGCTGCTGATATTACAATGGGACTTATGACAATCATCAACCTTCCTTGTTGTGCATTGCTTTATGGAGTGGTGGATAAGGTGTTAAAGGACTACGAAGCCCAGAAGAAGGCAGGCAAAAATCCAGAGTTTAAAAGTTCATCAATTGGGATGAATTCAGAAGAGTTGGAGTTTTGGAGTTAAGACATAATTTGTACACATCTAGGTAGTATACTTCAAAAAGTTTTTGCAATTGAGCTTAAAAATTTAGAAAAGAGATTATGAGTAAAAATAAAAAATATTTAAGATGCGTAGCAGTAGGTTTATTAATGACCTTATGTGTTATTCCTTCAAAAAATACTCAGGCTGAAGAAATATCACAGCCTGTAGAGGTTCCGGCGGAGCAGGTAGCGCCTCAGGATATTCCAGTTCAGGAGGTGGCACCACAGGATGCTATTCCTCAGGAGCTTACACCAGAGCAGCAGGCTGAGCTCATCTTGCAGCAGCAGTTGGCGCAGGTCGCAGCTGATCAGGCAACAAGACAGCTTGTTATTATTGGAGATTCCAGAACAGTTGGAATGAAGAGCGCTGTTGGTAAGAATGCTAATCTTTGGTCAGCAAAGGTGGGCATGGGTCTTTCATGGATGAAGAATGTTGGCGTACCAGCAGTGGAGTCATCTATAAATGAAAACACCGATGTAGTAATACTTATGGGTGTTAATGATGTAAGAAGCCTTTCTTACACAAGCAAGTACGTTTCATATATCAATCAAAAGGCAGAAGCATGGACAGCTCTTGGAGCAAATGTATATTATGTATCTGTAAACCCAATGGCATTTGAAACAAAGTCTTATCCTGGCATTACAAATTCCCTTATTGAGAAGTGGAACACAAGAATGCAGGAGGGTCTTAGTGAGAATGTTCACTATATTGATACCTACTCACAGGTGGTAGGCAATGTTAGTTCGAAGGATGGTATTCATTACACGAAGAGTACCTACAAGACAATCTACGAACTTATTAATCAGGGTATCATTCTTGATAAATTTCAACAATTAATTTCAAACGAGTGTTAATTACAAAGAGCTACTGAGAAAATCTCTCAGTAGCCTTTTTTATTGGTAAATTTGGTTAGTTATTTTTGAAGAATCATGATATTATAGTAGGGCACTTAAGAATTGACCTAATAGTTATAGGGTAATTGCCTCTGGCAGGGCATTGCTCACGTATACAGATATCATAGAGGAGTAATAAAATGTTAGAAATCAAAAACCTTACCTACAGGGTTGAGGATGAGGGTGATTCTACAAAGGAAATCATCGATGGTCTCGACCTTACTGTAGAAGATGGCAAGTTCATTGTTATCACAGGCCCAAATGGTGGCGGCAAGTCTACACTTGCAAAGCTTATCATGGGTGTTAATCAGCTTACATCAGGCCAGATTATTTTGGATGGTGTGGATATTTCAGAAAAGAATATTACTGAGCGTGCAAAAATGGGAATCAGCTTTGCTTTCCAGGCACCAGTTCATTTTAAGGGAATCAGAGTTATCGATTTACTTCGTCTTGCAGCAGGAGAGCAGATTTCTGTTGCAGCAGCATGTGAGTACCTTTCAAAGGTAGGTCTTTGCGCAAAGGATTATGTAGAGCGTGAGGTAAACTCATCACTCTCAGGTGGAGAGCTTAAGCGTATCGAGATTGCCACAGTTCTTGCTCGTGGTACAAAGCTTTCAATCTTCGACGAGCCTGAGGCTGGTATCGATCTTTGGAGTTTCCAGAACCTTATCAAGGTTTTCGAGAACATGAGAAAGACAGTAAATGGTACTATCATCGTAATTTCTCACCAGGAGCGTATTCTTAATATCGCCGATGAAATCGTTGTTATTGAGAATGGCAAGGTTAAGAAGCAGGGACCAAAGGATGAAATCCTTCCAGGACTTCTTGGTACAGATTCTGCAGCAAGTATTGCTTGCGAGAAGTTAGGAGGTGACCAGTAATGGCTCTTGATGCAATTCAGAAGAATATTTTACATGAGGTTGCTGACTTAGATGGCATTCCTCAGGGTGCATATAATATCCGTGCAAATGGTGCAAGCGCAGCCCGTAACACTACAGCAAACATCGATATTGTCACAAAGGAAGATAAGCCAGGTATTGATATTATTGTTAAGCCAGGCACAAAGGGCGAGAGTGTTCATATCCCAGTTGTTCTTTCAGAGAGCGGACTTAAGGATATGGTTTACAACGACTTTTATATTGGTGAGGGCGCTGATGTTACTATCGTAGCTGGGTGCGGTATTCACAATTGTGGTGACCAGGATTCACAGCACGATGGTATTCACACTTTCCATGTTGGAAAGAATGCCCGTATTAGATATGTTGAAAAGCATTACGGCGAGGGCGATGGCAAGGGCGCTCGTATCCTTAATCCTGTTACTAATGTATATCAGGAAGAGGGCAGCTACGTAGAGATGGAGATGGTGCAGATTAAGGGTGTTGATTCTACAGTCCGCACAAATCTTGCTGAGCTTAAGGAAGGAGCTACTCTTCTTATTCACGAGGCTCTTATGACTCACGGTTCACAGTCAGCCACATCAGATTACAGGGTTGTACTTGAGGGCGAAGGATCTAGCGCAGATGTAGTTTCACGTTCTGTTGCAAAGGACGAGTCAGAGCAGATTTTTGAAGTTGCCATCGAAGGTAACACAGCCTGCAACGGACATGCAGCCTGCGATGCAATCATCATGGGAAATGCACACGTTGTTGCTATTCCAAAGCTTGATGCTAAAAATGTTGATGCTGCTCTTATTCACGAAGCAGCTATCGGAAAGATTGCTGGAGATCAGCTTATTAAGCTTATGTCTCTCGGACTTACAGAAGAAGAGGCAGAGGAGCAGATTGTAGCTGGATTCTTACGCTAATAAGGTGTATATTCCACAACCTGTCCCTTAGTGAACAAACAAAGAATTTATTTTTTTTTCTTTGTGTATTTTAGTTTTCAACCCTCCAAAGGTGTTAGTATTACAGTGTTAGCATGCAGCAGAGGAAGGCTGCATGTTAATCTGCCTATGGAGGGTTTTTATATGGCTATAGCACCTATCAGTGGAATAAATTCATATAGTCAGGTAGCAAGTGTTCAGCCAATGAGCTATGCAGTGGAGATTGTAAAGGCTGAACCTGTTGAAAAGGAGCGGTTTATTGACCCAACAGCTATGTTGGAGCAACGTAGAAAAACTGCTAGTGCATTCAATGAGATAGCATCTCAATTTAGAACAGCAAATACCGGCTATAGTAAAGCAGGAGTTGGAAATTCCTATGGACTGGCAGGTAATAGGTTTGATGCTTTTGCATAATTAAATAATGAATGGCATATAAAGGGCTAATGTGAGATTCACATTGGCCCTTAATTATTTATGATAAGAAAAATACATTTCTTAGTTTTTTTAAAATAAAATACACATTTAATAAACAATTTGTTTGGATTTGTTTGGTATATTAGGAGTGATGTAATGGGGTGACTTATGTTTTTTAAATTGGGTTGGGAGGTTTTTATGCGATTTAAGAAACTTTCAATAAGGATTACATTTTATATCGTAATTGCTACATCAATTGGAATTATGGTACTTAATCTGATGGCATCTTACAGTATGTTCAATATGATGCAAGAGAGTGCAGAGAGGACATTGGCTGGTCTGGTAGAACAAATTACAGCTAGATTGGATGCCTATACGGAAAAGCAGTTTGCATATCTGGATGGCTTTATGATTTCAAAGGAAATGTCATCTTTGAAGGAACATCCAGAGGATGCTGCAATACAGGAGACTGCAGAAATTTATACAAAAGATTTTATGGAGGCTATTCCAAATAGTAAGAGTTTATTCTATGTAGAATATAATGGAAAGGTTCTTACTCACTCATTGCCAGAAATGATTGGATACCAGAATGATCCTGATTTGATCAAGATGATTCAGGGGCTCTACTATAATGAAGAAGGGAAAACTGTCTATAACAGTGTAACTGCAGTTTCCCCAGCCACAAATGAAATCAGTCTGGTCTTTGCACGCTCATCATATAAGACTAATGGGCAGCCTGCAGGATACTGTTCTGTGGAAATAGATAAAACTGAATTCTACCAGTTGTTAGAGGAGGGAATTCATCTTGCAGATAACCAGGATGTACTGTTAACAGGAATTAGAAATCCAGTAGTTTATTATTCTAATAATCCTGAAGAGATTACTTTAGAAACAAGTAATCCAGCAGTTAAATCTATAATGGAAAAGATAGCTGCTGATTCTAGTTCACCCCTTGAAGGTGTAGTTCCTTATAATCAGGTGGGAACCAATGTGCCTATGTATGGCTATTATCAGTATTTACCAGAGAATGATTGGTTATTGTTTGTTGGTGTGGATACTGACGAGTTTTATGCTCAGGCATATTCAGCAAGGACGAAGATGCTCATAAATGGTTTGGTGATTGTCATAGTAATTGGTGTGTTATTAGTATTAATAATTGGCCATATGATTAAACCAATTTCGAAGATACAGGAGGCTTTGGCAAAAGTAGCATCTTTAGATTTGAGTAGTAATAATGACATTGTAGGATTTGAAAAGAGAGCGGATGAAATAGGAAAGCTTGCTGCTGATACCAAGAGCGTAATTCTTAGTCTGAGGGGAGCTGTTAGCGTATTCAAGGAATACAGTCATGTTATGGATAATAGTTCCGGCGAATTAGACGATGCTTCAAAGGTATTGGCTAATATTACCGCTGAGAACAAGGATATAGCTGATAATCTTGCAGTAAAGATTAACGAGACAAACGATGCTATAGAAACTGTTCACGCTGAGATAGAAAACATTGTATCGTTAGTAAATGAGGTTTCTACCAAGGTAGAAGAAGGCCAGTCAGATTCTGAGGACTTAATTAAATCTGCTTCTGAAATGACAAGATTAATGATGAAATTCAAAAAAACATGGCTACTCTTCAAGAAACAATGGCTTCTATGCAGGAGGCTTTGGAAAGTTTGAAGGCTGTTGAGCAGATTAATGAACTTGCAGAAGATATCATGTCCATCACTTCACAGACCAACCTGTTATCTTTGAATGCTTCTATTGAGGCAGCCAGAGCAGGCGAGGCTGGAAGAGGATTTGCTGTTGTTGCAGGAGAAATCGGCGCACTGGCAGATCAGTCTAAGGAAACAGCTATGAACATCACCGAGATAGTTGCAGCCAGCAATGAATCTGTTGTTAATGTAAGAAATCAGGTTTCAAATCTTATCGACTTTATTAAGAATGATGTTATTGCAAGCTTTGAGGTATTCTCCGCACAGAGCCAGCATTACGACGAGGGCATATCTACTATCAAGCAGGCTGTGGCTGATATAGGAGATGTAATGAATAATTTATCAGCATCGATTGATGAGATTGCAAAACAGATTGAATCTGTTAATGATGCTTCTGTTGAAAATACTGAGGGCGTTGCTAGTATTTTAGGAAAGAATACTCAGACTGATGAGCTTTCTCAAGGTATTGAGAATCTGGCTAATGAAACAAAGAATAATGCAAATGATTTGAAGGTAGCCATTGATCAGTTTAATGTTTGATTAATAAGTGCTGTAGTTGAGGCGAGGGCATCCGCTCTCGCCTTTTTATGTTTTAATTGTGAAATTTACACCAACTTTATTGTACCGTCTATTTACTAGAACTATAATCAAGCTTAGAAGGGTCCATTTGGGACGTTAACAATGAATGGGGGTGAATTTTTTTATGATTAGCTTTCTAGTTTGTTTAGCAGTACTCATCGGTGGCTACTTTGTTTATGGCAGAATTGTCGAGGGCATTTATGGTCCGGACGACAGAGAAACTCCTGCGGTACGAATCAACGATGGCGTTGATTTCGTAGTAATGCCAAAATGGAAGTTGTTCCTTATCCAGCTTCTAAATATTGCTGGACTTGGACCTATCTATGGCGCATTAGCAGGTGCACAGTGGGGTACCTCAGTATTCCTTTGGATTACACTTGGTACTATTCTTGCAGGTGGTGTTCATGATTTTTCTGTAGGATTTATGAGTATGCGTCATGACGGCGCAAGTGTTTCTGAGCTTACAGGTATTTATCTCGGAAAAGTTATGAAGACTATCATGAGAATTTTCAGTGTAGTTCTTTTAGTTATGGTTGGTACAGTATTTGCGGTTGGACCAGCTGGACTTATTTCACTTTTGATAGGTAATCATGGAGGCAGCGGCCTTCTTACAAATACATATTTCTGGCTTGCAATTATTTTGGTTTATTATTTTATAGCAACATTTATTCCAATCGATAAGATTATTGGAAAGCTCTATCCAGTATTTGGTATTTGTCTTTTAGTAATGGCTGTTGGTGTTGCAATTGGTATCTTTACTCATGGATATTCTATTCCTGAGATTGAGTTTGCAAATCTTCATCCATCAACTACACCTATCTGGCCAATGATGTTCGTATCAGTTGCTTGCGGTGCTATTTCAGGATTCCATGCAACACAGTCTCCACTTATGGCTCGATGCTGTAAGACAGAGAAGGAAAGCCACATGGTATTCTACGGCGCTATGGTATGCGAAGGTGTAATCGCTCTTATTTGGGCAGCAGCAGGTAGTGCAGTATATGCCAGAACTGGTGGATTGACAGTAGGATTAACAGAGATGCTTGCAAATGGTCAGGCAACATGTGTATACGATATTTGCACAAAGACAATGGGTGGTGTAGGTATCATTCTTGCAATGCTTGGTGTTATTGCATGTCCTATTACATCAGGTGATACAGCATTCCGTTCAGCTAGACTTGTTATTGCAGACTGGTTCAAGATTGAGCAGAAGCATTATCGTAATCGTTTATATATCTGCGTACCACTTCTTGCAGCAGGTGCATTAATCAGCCAGTTAAATTATGGTGTCATCTGGAGATACTTCAGCTGGTCAAATCAGACACTTGCAATGATAGCTTTGTGGACAGCTTCAATGTACTTATTCCAGAATGAGAAGAATTATTGGATTACAGCAGTACCAGCAACATTTATGTCAGCTGTATCTGTAACCTATTTCTTCTGTGCACCAGAGTGCTTACATC
>JAFYYE010000324.1 GCA_017557715.1 Pseudobutyrivibrio sp. | reverse complement strand
CCATCTGTACCTGTTAGATACATTGGGCTTCCAAGCTCATCCTGAAGGTAGTAGAAGTTGCTTCCTTTCTTTGACATTGAAATTACATTTTTATCATAGACAAAGCTTTCTTTTTCTCCATTTACTGTGCGCTCTAAAAGATTAAAGTAATCCTTTGATAAATCGCAGAGATATTCGATGTGTTCTTCTGGTCTTGTTGTTTCTACTCTAAATCCAAGTCCATTATAAAGATTTTCCTGCTGACCTTTTACTGCATCAGTTACCTTTGACATCATTCCTGTTGCATCAAAAGTAAAGGTCTTATTTAAAACACCATCTACATACTCATTTGTCTGATTGCCTCTCTTATCATAGTCGTAGGTTTTGACAACAGACTGGTTGTTATTAAGTTCATTTACCTCAAGAAGTCTATCAAGCACATCGTAGCTATAGGTTGTACTTGTATCTCCTTCTGTAAGAGATGTTCTATTTCCAAATGCATCGTACTGATACTCTACCTTTATGGCGCCATCATGTGTGGACTTTGTTAAGCGTCCTATTGCATCATAGCTATACTCATATTTTCCTGATACAGCATCAAGCTCTCTTCTATTTCTATTGATTTCAGAGATATATCCGCTGTTATCATATGTATAGAAGTATTTATCAAGTACACCTTCCTTATCTGTACTTGTCATGCTTGCGATATTTCCACCTGGATCCATGGGGACGGGGTTAGTGGTCCATTATAGATTTGTCCATTTACTTGACTATGCTGCAATAGAGTCAATCACTGCGCTTCTTTTTGCTTGGCTACTATTTTTTAAAATACCCAAGAAATATATCAAGTAAACTAATATCTTTCCTATCATAGATTCCTTTAATAGTATTCAATGGATTAAAATATCTCTCCATAACTCTTCCGTATGAAGTGGTACTTATATGAACCAACAAGAGATCATTATCAGCCTCCTTTAAAGTTGCATTAGAATATATCCTTGCTATATATGTTGCAAAAGCTGCAGTAATTAATAATAAGTCCTCTTTTACCTCTTCAAAATCATAATTGAATGTTTCCGTAAGATATTGCCTAACCTCTTCCAGATACCCATCGTCATTCAAATTCCCACATTTTTCATTAAAATGCTGTGCCATAATTACGTACTCATCACGTAATCTGATTCTATCTGGAGTTTCAAATCGAGGAGCTACCGCATTTGCATCTAAATCTTCATATCCATGATTGTTTAAATAATCAGCGTAATACTTCATTGCAATTTCAAAAGATTCTTCATCATGATAAGTTGTCTCTATTTTTTTACCCATGATAAGCATCGTTAAATTGCCTTCCTTAATCACGTTTTCATATATATCAAATCCTTGAGCAACGCCATTCTTCTTTCTTCCGAATATAGCCAAATACTTTATCCCTAAACCACCTCTTATACTTTTGCATGTAAATCCATGTTTTTTGGCATCTTCTACTACTATCTTTTCAATTATCTTCTTTTTAGCCGAATTATTCATAGTGAATCTCCTTTTTCTTTTCTCACTATAGCACTGGAACAGGCATCATCCCATCCATAGGTAAACCCAAAAAGAACGAATCAAGAAAGTCTTGCGTCGGAGTGTTGTGCAACTCATAAGTATAGGTATATTCACCGTCCTCACAATAAAGCAAATCCTGCCCTGCATATGTCGACGATGCATCAGATGCTGTATTTATTCTATTCCATGCTACTAATGCTTGAATTAAAACTGTTGCAAACTTAACTTGTTTTACACGTTTCTCTAATTTTGATTCTAGCTCTTCTGACATAACTATTTGCTGATAATTATCTGGAATCTTCTCTTTTTCTACATATCTATAGAGAATAAGACCATCTCCATCAGCATAATACTGTATATACATTCCTGGATGAACTACAGATGGTGCATACATATTCTCAAAACTACAATCATAGCTTATTCCTGGAATAGCTCCTTCTACTCCCAATCGTAATTTATTATCATACGCATCATTATTTATTGCATTTACATAAGTCTCTATTTGGATCATCGCTAGCGCTCTTCTACTTCCATTAGCATATGTTACTGGTTTTATCTCATATACCTCAGCATCTAATCCATTCACCAAAATTATATCAGCCCTTCCAAATAGACCTGTGCCACAGAAAGAAGCTCCATCTATCCTATATTCAGTATATGCCCCCAACGTCTCACAAGCATATTCTTCGATTATCAAATGGGCTTCCGTGCCTTCCAATGGCGTATATATTATATTTCCTGTTGGATCAATATAGTTTAACGGTCTATTCTCTGAATATGAATATAGATTTTCGGTTTTACTATTGTATATATAGATAAATCTCTCTTTATCCCTAGAAACAAACCTGCCCACCTCAGCATCATAGTATCTAGCCTGCGCAAAATAACTATCTGTCATCTCATCGTGTTGATATCCTGTGAATGCAAGAGGCTGGATGATATTTCCATTTTTAGTATAAGCAATGCTATCATGCTTTCCACTTCCTGGATTAACAGTTCTACCAAACTCGTCGTATGCGTATGTACCTACAGCTGCTCCATCTGTACCTGTTAGATACATACCAGTTCCAAGTTCATCTAGCATGTAGAAATAGTCTTCCCCTGATTTAGACATTGAAACCACATTGCTATCATATATGTAGGATTCTGTCATACCATTTACAGAGCGCTCTAGCATGTTGTGGTAGTCTTTGGTTATATCAAGCAAGAACTCTATCTGCTCATCTGGCTTGCTTATAGCCACTCGCTTTCCCATTCCATTGTAGGCATAGGTCGCTTCAGCATTTGTATTATCTACAACCTTTGATAGCATATTTGTAGCATCAAAAGTAAAGGTCTTATTTAAGAGACCATTTTCATATTCAGCTATTCTGTTTCCACGTTTATCATATTCAAATGAAATAGCCTTAGAGTCATTAACTGATTCTATAAGTCTATCAAGCACATCGTAGCTATAGGTTGTACTTGTATCTCCTTCTGTAAGAGATGTTCTATTTCCAAATGCATCGTACTGATACTCTATCCTCACAGCTCCATCAAGAAAACAATTTATGCATGCATTATTTTATAT
>JAFYYE010000323.1 GCA_017557715.1 Pseudobutyrivibrio sp. | reverse complement strand
TTCCCCACATTTCAATCGGCTCACCTTTAGAAATGATATCAATCATATTTCTATATCCAATAAGCTTTTTCTTACAATCCACATAATAGTATTTTTCTGGATGATATAAATATACATTAGGAAGTCTAAAAACAAAATTCTTTAATCCATACTCTTGTTTATAATACTCCATAGTCTCAACAACCATCGTTTTTGTAAGTGCATAAAAAGCATGATCACCTGTATATATTAGCTTTCTTGGTAAATCAGGAGATAATACATTCTCCTTGCCCCAATATCCCCCTTGTTCAGCCCATGTCTGTGTGTAAAGAGCTCTGTCTACTTTATTTTTTCTAGCATATTCCAAAATCCTTAAGCTACCATTAATATTAGTTTCAACATAAGCGAACGGGTCATACTCTTTAAGATAAGCAGGCAGCAGCCCTGCACAATTTACCACCGCATAAACATCATTGGTAGGGAGCTTTTTAAAATCATCTTCTTCTGTAATATCAACTTGTATGTATTTTATTCCCAATTTATCAAAAAAACTCGTCTTTCGTCTACCAACCGCAATCACTTCATATTCTGACTGATTTATATATCGATTACAATAATCTACAAAATACGCTCCAACATTTCCTGTTGCACCAAATACAATAATTTTTTTCATTTAATCTTCCTTATTATCATTTAATATCTGTCGCACTATGTATAATGGTCTCTCTTTTGTTTGCATAAATGTATTTCCAACATATATGCCTACAATTCCTATAACCATTATAATTATTCCACCTATCAAAACATTGGTAGCCAATAGGCTTGTCCATCCAACCGTAACATGGGCAACATAATGATATATAACCAATGCTATAATTGCTATAAACGCAAACAAACTCATAAAAAATCCAATACCTACAAATAATTTTAATAGTTTATCAGATTGAGATGTAAGTAGTTCCATTGCCATGGCAACTCTTTTTTTTAAACTATAAGAAGATTTACCTTCAAATCTCTCGTTATGTTCTACATCTATAACAGCCTGACGATATCCCAACCATTTCATGTACATAACATATGCACGATGTTGCTCTCTCATTCTACAATAATCATTTACCACCTGACGTTTTACTATGCTAAAATTACATACTGCTCCATCATAGTTACCATCTGTTGCAAATCTATATATTTTGTAAAACAAATTTGCTAGGAAAACCTTCATTGCCCCATCTTTTCGATGTGCCCTTCTTGCGAATACTATGTCATAGCCTTCTTGTGCCTTATTGTATAGATTAATTATTTCTTCAGGTCTATCCTGTAAATCACAATCCATGACCACTACCCAATCTCCAGTAGAATAATCTAATCCTGCCAAGATTGCCTTCATCTGCCCAAAATTTCTAGATAATTCTATTCCTTTAACTTTATTATCCTTTTGAGCTATTTCCTCGATTACCTCCCAAGAATTTTGCGGACAATTATCATTTACAAGTATAATCTCATAATCCTCAGTTATTTTTTGTAATGTGTCGCTTAATCTTTTATGCAATTCTGGCAACGCCTTTTTACAACCATATATAGGTATTACAACAGATAACTTCAACTCTATTCCCTCACTCAATCATAATTGATTTCTTTCCTGTAGTATTAATATATTTTGTATTATCAACTTTTCTTGATAAAGATATTTCTATATTTCTGCACTTGCCAATATCTTCTTCAGGTATAGCAGCAATCATCTCAACTTCACCTTGTGATAATTCACAACTTGTCTTAAGAAAATATGATGACACAATGGCATCTATCTTCACTGAAAGAAAATCGTCCTCTAATTTAAATTTCCCTTTATTAATTGGTGCTACTTTATCGATAGAACATATACTTCATTATTACATCATAATCAATATTAATGTCAGATATCTCTAACTCTTCATTCTCTCCAATGCAGTGCATATCATTCCTCATTATTTTATATATAGGAGTATCATATTTTTCCCCTATGAAAGATATACTAGCGGGATAATAATGTTCACAATAATACTCTTTCAATGCCTCTACATAAAAATACGGTGCTACAATAAACACATTATCATCTGTCATTTGCTTCAACGGATTGGTAATTCCAATATTCCCATAAAGATCATCAAGCCATGGCCCCTTTGTTGTCCACCCCCCCATACTAACTACATTTTTAAATATATCATCCTTTGTTTCTTCAAATATTTCATAAGATTCCCTTAGGGATGGATAATCTCCTAAATCAGCAATTGGTATTAAATAAACATTATCCGTATTATTATTTAAGTATTCGTAGAATAATTGTACCTCTTTATTCTTTTCTGATTTCCTGCTCATTTTTGAGCAATCAACGCCATGCATAAGCACAGCAAATAATAATAATCCGCAAATTATAGTCTTCTTTTTCGTGCGGATTACGTCTTTATTAATCAACAATAGTACAAAAAAGCAGAACATAGAATCCCAATACCTATCCAATTAACATATCGCCCTACTATATATTGAAAAAAGAATTCCATTTTAAAAAAAGTAAAAGGCACATAATATTTACCACCTTTGTTATTGTATTAGAGGCTAAAATAAATGCAACTACCACTATTATAATGTAAGCGCTTAGTATTACCCCGTAGAATATGAATAAAGGCATCCTTTCGGATGCCAGACATTCAACATATGAAGCATTTTACTCCATTTTATATAGCGCATGCTTCTCGAGTAGCTTTGCTCCATGGAGCTAACTGCTCTAGTTCCTCGTCTGACGAATCAGCACTCGGACGACTCTCGAGAAGATACTCGAGATATTTTTCAGGATCTATGTCGTTAGCCTTTGCGGTTTCAATCAGTGAGTAGATTACCATGCTGGCATTAGCACCATCCTGGCTATCACT
>JAFYYE010000322.1 GCA_017557715.1 Pseudobutyrivibrio sp. | reverse complement strand
GCTTCTTTCCCAAAACAAATCTCCCTAAAATAAAATTTAGAATTAACAAAATCAAAGCCCCTGCAAATACTATTTGCAAAGGCTTTTCCCTGTAAAATTCTATATAATTATATCAATTATAGTTCTGTCATGTCTACCAGAACAACGTTATTTTTTTCTTTTGAAAGCTCCTCCAGCTTTACATCAAACTTAGTAGCTGAGAACAAATAAATAGTATTTGCAGTAATACGAGCCTTCTTCATAGAATCCAAAAGCTCCTCATATCTATTGTAACTCATTTGCTTTTCTGCCCAGTTACAAATACCTACAACATTCTCTCGATTAGAGCTTTGACCAATAACATCAATATTGCCCTCTTTTCCTACCCATGTGCCTATCTTTACAAGCTTGATAGGAAGCTGGTCTACCACATTAAGAAGATGTAAGTATTCTCGACAAACATCTATGAAATATGACTGTAAATATTTATCAAGATGAGGATAGATAAACTCATTATAAAATGACTCTGGAGTTCTTGATATCAATTCAGATAAATGAGGGTAAACAAATGTAAACCAGAAATTAATGTATGGATCTACAATTCGATAAACTCCCTTTTTAGTATTATCCCATCCACCTGTTTCAAAGGAAACAACTTTATCAACCACATCAAAGGCGGCAAGATTTTTCATATAAACTGAAATCTTTGCTCTTGAATAGCCAGTGTCTTCAAACAAATCATTTAATTTTTCGTTTCCGCTGGCAATAGAACCAAGAATAGTATTGTAGCATGATAATTCACGAAGCTCTGAGGAAATGTATCCTTCAGCCTCTTTATAAAGGAATCCATTTGGACTTAGAATATGCTCACATACATTGGCCTTAATATTCTTTCGTCCATCCCATCTATCCACATACTCTGCAACACCACCAATTATACCGTAGGTGCTGACGCACTGCGCAACAGAATAATTAGGAAAAGCACGAACAACATCAAGGAATGATAAATTATCAAGTTTTATTGATTCATCAACTGCTGATTTTAACGAGCCCACCACTTCTGGGAAGGTATTCTCTGCCCATACAATAGACGAGCTGACAACTATAATCATAACCTTGCCAGGATAAAGCTTGTGGTTTTTAAGGGAAACTAAAGAATGGAATAACTCAGTATTTTTTCTAATTGCATACTGAGCTTCATCAATAATGACGACAAGCTTTGAACCGTCCTTAGAACGGAAATTTCTAAAGCTTTCTTCAAAGCTTACACTTGTCTTCAGAAAATTATATGTTTCGCGCATTTGCTTATCTAAATAGAAAAGCTGCTTAGCATCTGAGCACTGACGGCTTCTATAATAGAAATAAGACTTGCCTGTTGTAAAAGAATCTAAAAGACTCTCTTTTCCGCTGCCGGTTCTACCATACATAAGAACCAGATTATTATCGTTACTTTGGTAAATAGCATCTAATTTCTTGAGTTCGTTTGTTCTAGTAACCATAGCATTTCTCCCTAGCAATTTTTCATCTCTAATAGTACGGTTACTATCATAACATATTTCACTTTAGCAGACTACACCAAAAAAGAATTTTATTCAAATTTAATAATTCGAGGCATTTTTAGTAGCTTTTAGCCTTTTCCTTCTCAAAATATTCATTAATTGAGCGTAGTACCTCCATAGGTTTCATTGTCTTAAGCAAATACTTCTCAGGCTTTAAATCTACCGCAGCCATAACAGAGGTTTTATCACTTTTATTAGTTAAGAACATAACTGGTATATGAGCTGTAGTAGGCTCAGACCTAAGCATTTCTAGAACCTGAGGTCCAGTTGTTACAGGCATTTCATAATCAAGCAAAATCAAATCAACTTTATTTTTTGCAAGAAATGTAATAGCGGCCATACCTGAATTAACCATAAATACCTGATAATGCCCTTCGAGCCAGCTCTTAATTGTTCGAAGCATAGTGCCATCGTCATCCACAACAAGGATCTTCTTGTTTTGCATGCGCTCATCCTCTGCCACCATAACTTTTTCCATAGCTAAGGCCATTTCTTTTACATTAACAGGTCTAAGGAAGGATGCGGCAAGTGGTGTGTTTGGCATCAAACTTCTAACTCTATCTATATCGTTTTGTGAACCAATAATAGATAAAGAAATATCACCTTCCAGTGTGCTATCCTTCAGGTAAATAAACAAATCATTCATTTCTCCAAAGTCATCAATATAGACAAGGAAAACAGATGGACGATCTTGGATTGCATTCAGTGCATTAATATTACATGACGACTGAATAACCTTAAATCCGTTATCCTTCAACTCCTTTGAAATAGATGAAACCATAAAACTTTTTGCATCACCAACTAAAACAAGTCTTTTTTCCATTGTTCAATCCTCTTATGAGAAACCACACAACAGTTACAAGAGCTCCAACAATCCATCTCTATCTACTGCAACATTGAATTGTTTAACCTTATTAAATGTTTCTTTGTAATCCTCAGGAATACTGTAATCCTCAAGCATTGAAAGAATATAATCTATAGCATCGTAATTATATGCCTCTGCAAGTTCTCTTATATCTTTGAATGCACGCTTAAGTTCTTCCTCCGAAATCTCAGGCTTATCCCTGTCGTCCTCTTCCTCCACTGCCGCTTTAAGATTTTCCTTGTAGCTCCTATATTTTTCCAGCAACGCAGGGGTAAGCTCATGTAAAGCTAAAAAATCGCCCTCGTTTCCAAGTGCCTCTAGCTCAGCGGCCATTTTAGAAAGATCCATGGCGCCAATTAATCTAGCTGAACTCTTTAATGCATGAACAAGAACAGTATAATTTCTCAAATCACCATCATTAAGATAGCCTTCGATAGCTTCTGCCTTGCCATCCAAAGAAACCAAAAAATCTTTAACAACACCTTCTAAAACCTCTGGGCCACCACAGTTTGTTACAGCTTCCTTCAAATCTATTTCTTTTAGCTCATTAAGGAAGCTGTCCTCAGGAATACCTACATAAGAAAAATCGTATCCATGAGCAATTGACACAGCTTGAATCT
>JAFYYE010000321.1 GCA_017557715.1 Pseudobutyrivibrio sp. | reverse complement strand
TTTTAATTTACTCTGTAGATAGATGGGAAGGAGATTATCATGGGAAAGCCAACAGGATTTTTAGAATATGAGCGCAAAGAGGCTGCTGCAGTGTCGCCACTAACGCGCATAAAGAATTTTAATGAATTTCATACACCACTTTCAAAGGAGGAGCAGCAGAAGCAGGGGGCTCGCTGTATGGAGTGTGGTGTTCCATTTTGCCAGGCAGGTATGACAATTAAGGGGATGACTTCAGGCTGTCCTCTTAACAACCTAATTCCTGAGTGGAATGATTTAGTATATCAGGGTAACTATGAGATGGCTTATAGAAGATTGCACAAGACAAGCAATTTCCCTGAGTTCACTTGCAGAGTATGTCCAGCTCTTTGTGAGAAGGCATGTACCTGCGGTCTTAATGGTGACGCTGTCACTACAAAAGAAAATGAAATGGCTATTATCGAATACGCATATGCTAATGGTTTGGCAGATGCTAAGCCACCAAAGGTGCGTACTGGAAAGAAGGTAGCTGTAATTGGTTCTGGCCCTGCAGGTCTTGCAGTGGCAGATCAGCTTAACAGACGTGGACATAGTGTCACAGTTTATGAGCGAAACGATAAGGTGGGAGGATTACTTCGTTACGGTATTCCAAACATGAAGCTTGAAAAGCAGATTATCGACCGCAAGGTGAAGATAATGGAACAGGAAGGTGTAAGCTTTATCGTAAATGCGAATGTAGGTGAGGATGTTAAAGCTAGCGATATAAAGGCAAAGTATGATGCTGTAATCCTCTGCTGTGGTTCATCTAATCCTAGGGATATAGCTGCCATAGGACGTAAGGAAGCAAGCGGAATCTATTTTGCTGTAGATTTCCTTACTTCAACCACAAAATGCCTCTGGGCTAACAATATGCAGCTTGTGGATGGTCAGTATATTTCTGCCAAGGGTAAGGATGTTGTTATTATCGGTGGTGGTGATACAGGCAACGATTGTGTTGGTACAGCTATTCGTCACGGCTGTAAATCAGTTACGCAGCTCGAGATGATGCCAAAGGCCCCAGATGTTCGTGCTGAGAGCAATCCATGGCCACAGTGGCCTTTAGTCTGCAAGACAGACTACGGTCAGGAGGAGGCCATCGCTAAATTTGGTCATGACCCACGTATCTACACCACAACTGTCAAGGAATTCAAGACTGACAAAAAGGGTGAGCTTAAGTCAGTTGTACTTGTATCACTTGAGTCACAGGTAGACAAGAAGACTGGACGCAGAATGATGGTGCCAGTAGAAGGTACAGAAAAAGAGATTCCATGTCAGCTTTGTCTCATTGCAGCAGGATTTCTTGGTGCACAGGATTATGTTACAAAGGCATTCAAGGTAGACGTGGATGGACGCACTAATGTTGCATCCGTAAATGCGAATTCTTTTGCCACAAATGTGAAAAAAGTTTTCTCTGCTGGAGACATGCATACAGGTCAATCCCTTGTTGTTAAGGCTATTCGCCAGGGGCGCGATTGTGCCCGCGAAGTAGACGAATACTTGATGGGATATTCAAATTTGTAAAAAATAAAAAAAGTTGTTGACAACTAATTAACAAAGTTTTATTATTCAAATCAATAAAAAATCAATGGAACGACAAAGGCGTCGTGGTTACACATCAAGTGTGTAACTACGGCGCCTTTTCTTGTTTCATTCTGGGAAGGTGATTTTATATGTGTTCAATTATGGCTTTAAGCAAATGCCACGTTGAAATGAAAGATTTTGAAGCGGCATTCTCTAAAACAGTATCTAGAGGACCAGATATGCAAAAGGTGATACGCATAAACGATTCGGTCCTGGGATTCCAAAGATTATCAATTATGGGTCTGACGGACGCAGGAATGCAGCCCTTCGAACTGGATGGAAATTATGTAATCTGTAATGGTGAGTTGTACGGATTCAAGCCAGTACGTGAAGAGTTAAAGGCAGACGGATATAAGTTCTTAAGTGATAGCGATTGTGAAATCATCTTGCCAATGTATCGTAAATACGGTACAGAGATGTTCGATATGCTGGATGCAGAATATGCAATGGTTATTTATGATAAAGAGCTTAACGATTTGGTAGCAGCAAGAGATCCAATCGGAATCAGACCTTTGTTTTACGGATATGATTCAAAAGGTTCAATCATGTTTGCTTCAGAGGCAAAGAACTTAATAGGTCTTACAGATGACGTTAAGCCATTCCCACCGGGGCATTATTACAAGAACGGTGAGTTCATTTGCTACAGAGATTTATCAAAGCGTCAGCCATATAGCAAAGATGGAGTTGAGAAGGCAGCAGAAAAAATCAAAGAACTTCTTGTAGCAGGTGTTGAAAAAAGACTTGATGCTGATGCTCCAGTTGGTTTCCTACTTTCTGGTGGACTTGATTCTTCACTTGTTTGCGCTATAGCACAAAAGATGATGGATAAGCCAATCAAAACATTTGCAATCGGTATGAACGAGGATGCAATCGATTTAAAGTATGCTAAAGAGGTTGCGGATTACATCGGTTCAGAGCATCACGAAATCATCATAAACAAAGATATCGTTCTTGAATCTCTTGAAGAAGTTGTGGCAGCTCTTGGAACATACGACATAACAACAATAAGAGCCAGCATGGGAATGTATCTCATCTGCAAGGGAATCAAAAAAGAATTCCCAGATATAAGAGTTTTATTAACTGGTGAGATTTCAGATGAGATTTTCGGATATAAATATACAGACTTTGCACCAAACGCTGAAGAGTTTCAGCTTGAAGCAGAGAAGAGACTGAGAGAGCTTTACATGTACGATGTACTAAGAGCTGACAGATGTATCTCAGTACATTCGATGGAAGCAAGAGTTCCATTTGGAGACTTAGCCTTTGTGGATTATGTAATGAGCATCAATCCTGAATTAAAAATGAATAAATACAACAAAGGAAAATACTTGCTAAGGCATGCATTCGAGGGAGACGATTACTTGCCTTACGATATTCTCTTCAGAGAGAAGGCAGCATTTTCCGATGCAGTGGGACACTCAATGGTTTATTACTTAAAGGAATATGCAAATAGTATTTATTCAGATGACGACCTCGAGAATGCAAAACGTAAATACGAATTCAGGGCTCCATTCACAAAGGAATCTCTCCTTTATAGAGATTTGTTTGAAAAATATTATCCAGGACAGGCACATATGATAGCAGACTTCTGGATGCCAAATAAAAATTGGGAAGGATGCAACGTCAACGATCCATCCGCCCGCGTATTATCAAATTATGGTGCTAGTGGAATTTAAAGGAGGAATAATGATATGACTAAGGTAACAGAGATTTTTGGTAGCAAAGTTTTCAATGACGAGACCATGAAGGAGCGTCTTCCAAAGGATGCCTATAAGGCCCTTAAGAAGACAGTAGAAGAGGGACGTCCACTTGATAGAGAACTTGCAAATGTAATTGCACATGCTATGAAGGAATGGGCAATCGAGCTTGGCGCTACACACTTCACACATTGGTTCCAGCCAATGACTGGTGTAACAGCAGAAAAGCATGATTCATTTATTCAGCCAGAGGATGGTGGAAAGGTTATCATGACATTCTCAGGCAAGGAGCTCATTAAGGGCGAGCCTGATGCATCTTCTTTCCCATCAGGTGGCCTTAGAGCTACATTCGAGGCTAGAGGTTATACAGCTTGGGATCCAACAAGCTATGTATTTATCAAGGATGATACACTTTGCATCCCAACAGCATTTTGTTCATACTCTGGAGAAGCTCTTGATAAGAAGACCCCACTCCTTCGTTCAATGGAGGCACTTGATAAGTCAGCAGTTAGAGTACTTAAGCTTTTCGGTCATGATGATGTAAAGCGTGTAATCACAACTGTTGGACCAGAGCAGGAATATTTCCTTATCGATTCTGAGATGTTCAATAAGCGTCCAGATTTAATTTACACAGGCCGTACACTTTTCGGAGCAAAGCCTCCAAAGGGACAGGAGCTTGAGGATCACTATTTTGGAACAATCAAGCCTAGAGTATCGGCTTACATGAAAGAGTTAGACGAGGAGTTGTGGAAGCTGGGAGTTCTCGCAAAGACAAAGCACAACGAGGTGGCTCCAGCACAGCACGAACTAGCACCAGTTTTCTCAACCACTAATATAGCAACTGATCATAACCAGCTCACCATGGAGATGATGAAAGTAGTGGCAGGCAGACATGGCATGACTTGCCTGCTCCATGAGAAGCCTTTCGCTGGTGTTAATGGTTCTGGTAAGCACAACAACTGGTCTATATCAACTGATACCGGAGTGAACCTGTTAGAACCAGGCGCTACTCCTTCCCAGAATGCCCAGTTCTTGCTCTTCCTTACAGCTGTTATTAAGGCTGTTGATGAGTATCAGGAGTTGCTCCGCGTATCAGTTGCATCTGCTGGAAATGATCACAGACTTGGCGCTAACGAGGCACCACCTGCAATCATTTCAATGTTCATCGGTGATGAGCTTGAGGCAATTGTAGAGTCAATCATCGATGGCAAGGATTATGCAGATGTAAAGAAGAAAAAGATGTCAATTGGTGCTGCAGTTATCCCTAGCATTTCACAGGATACAACAGATAGAAACAGAACATCACCATTTGCATTTACAGGAAATAAATTTGAGTTCCGTTCACTTGGTTCATCAGCATCTATCTCTGGACCAAACGTAATTCTTAACACAATCGTAGCAGAAGAGCTTGACAAGTTCGCAGATGAGCTTGCAAAGGCTAAGGACTTTGATAAGGCACTTGATAAGCTTATTAAGAGAGAGCTTACAGCTCACAAGAGAATTATCTTCAACGGAAATGGCTACTCAGAGGAATGGGTAAAGGAAGCAAAGAAGCGTGGTCTTAAGAATCTTAAGTCTACAGTAGATGCACTTCCAGCATTTGTTGATAAGAAGTCAATCGATGTGTTTACAAAGCATGGTGTATTCACAGAGCAAGAAATCTTAAGCCGTTACGATATCCAGCTTGAGAACTACTACAAGGTAATCGACATCGAAGCTCTCACAATGGATTCAATGGTTAAGAAGGATATCATGGCAGCAGCTACTGATTATCAGTACACACTTGCTGAAACACTTAATGCTAAGGCTGCAACAGGACTTTCAGTTGATTCAACAGTTGAGAAGAAGAGACTTGAGTGTGCTTCAAAGCTTACTTACAAAATGGATGAGAGGCTTGAGAAGCTTGAGGCTGATATTGAGAAGGCTAAGGAGCTTTCAGATACATACGAGTTGGCTAAGTTCCATCACGATGTAATCTTCGCTGACATGAACGAGGTTCGTGAGGTGGTAGATTTACTTGAGACAGTAGTACCAAGTGATATCTGGCCTTATCCAACTTATGGAGAGATTCTTTATTCAGTAAAATAAGTTACATTGCACAAAGGCGTGCAGTAATTACTAAGTAATTACTGTGCGCTTTTTTAATAAATAAAAACCCCAAGGAGGAAATATTATGGAAGAGTACACAAGCATTTTATTTGGTGTGTGGTTCCTTATAGGTGCCGCATTGGTTTTCTGGATGCAAGCAGGCTTTGCAATGGTAGAGGCAGG
>JAFYYE010000320.1 GCA_017557715.1 Pseudobutyrivibrio sp. | reverse complement strand
TGGGTGTTAAAAGCGTTATAATACTATTAAATAAAAGGCAATTGTTTATAGATTTAAAGATGTGGGTGTGGCTTTTATGGATGCGAATAAATCTAGATTAAAAAGAATTGTGTGGAATTCTCCATTATGTATTTTCATTTTTGCAATAGGCATGCTGTTTTTTACTTTTTATGATTTACCAATTGCAAAGGCTATGTACCTAATTGATAGTTCCTATGCAAGGATTTTTGAGATAGTAGGTCTTCTTACAACTCCGATGGCTGGAATCTTTTTTGCAATCAGCAATTTTCTAACTCTAAGGGTGGCTCGAAACAGGATGTTATCTATCATATTAGGGTGGTTGTCGCTGATTGTATTTATTGGATTTAATTTGCTCTCTGTAGGTATTCTGAATATTCGCTGGCTGGGCGTATTATTTTTATTTGATTTGGTATTCATCCGCTTTTCCATATGGGCAAACAGATATATTTGCAGTACTGCCAGAGTGGTTGAGCTTAGAAAAGTTATGCTTATTGGTATGATTGCTACGCTTGTTGCGGTCTTAGGCCAGACCATTATCAAGTATGGTTTTAATAGACCTCGTTTTATCACATTAACAGACCCAGACAGCCAGTTTACCTACTGGTTTGTACATCACCCTATAGCACATGATTCCTCATTCCCTTCAGGTCATGCTGCTCAGTCGGCACTGAGCTTTATTTTAGTATTTCTCAAAAGATTTATTCCTAAACTTAGAAGCACAAAGTGGGATATAATAATGTGGGCTATGGCTATATTTATAACATCATCTACTATGATTTCGCGAATGTTACTAGGTGTCCACTATGCTAGTGATGTATGGGCAGGCTGTTTTCTGACCTTGTTTACACTTTCACTGACAAACTGGTATCTAGAGAAAACAATACCTTCAAAATAAATAAAAAAGCACCTAATCCCGCGTACAGATTAGGTGCATATAATCTATTCTATTTTACCTCTACAAGCTCAATAGTGAAATTGAGTTCTTTTCCGGCCATCTCATGGTTTGCATCAAGAGTGATATTTGTCTCATCCTTTGCAACAACCTTTACTGGGAATGGTCTTCCATAAGGATCCTGTAAGTATACCTGCTGGTCTACTACTAAATCTTCTGAACCTGGAAGCTGTGCAATCTCCAATGTGATGACTGCATCTTCGTCACGCTGACCATAAGCTTCCTCTGGCATAAGGTGAATGTCAACCTTCTCACCAACTTCCATATTGGCAACGGCTGCATCAAAGCCCTTAATCATCATGCCTGCACCACAAACGAACTCAAGTGGCTCGCCTCTGTCATAAGATGAATCAAACTGTGTACCATCGTTAAATGTGCCTCTGTAATGTGTACGACATGTCTTTCCTACGTTCTTGCCCTCAAATGCAGGCTCTGAATGGCATCCGCCACATCCTGAGTGACCGCCACAGCTGTGTCCTTCCTCATGGTCGCCACATGTATGACCTTCGCCATGATGATTGCAATTAACGCCAGAATTAATAAGCTCACCCTTGAGATAAGCCTCTACTGCTGCATCAACATCACCTGTTGCGCCAGCGCAGAGCTCAATGCCATGCTCATTAAGGGCAGCCTGTGCACCGCCGCCAATGCCGCCACAGATAAGTACATCAATTGACTTGTTGCTAAGTAGACCTGCCAAAGCACCGTGTCCCTGACCATCTGAGCCTATAACCTCAGAAGAAACAACTTTGCCATCCTCTACCTCATAAATTTTAAACTCTTCTGTATGACCAAAGTGCTGGAACACCTGACCGTTATCATATGTTACTGCTATTCTCATTTTTATACTCCTTTAAAACACATAATATTGGGGATTATACAATCAAATGAGAAATATAGCAATCCATATACATATATTACATACTAGGAACAATTAATGCTCATTGTGTGTCCTTCAGCATCTTCAGACTGATTTTCCTTGTAATTATTGTAAATCTCTGCAATCTCTTCCTTCGAAAAATCTGGAAAGCAGGTATACAAAGTCTCAAGCTCCATACCTGTGCTCACAAAATTTTCTACTGTCATTTGGTCTTTTTTATTCATAACTATACTCCATATCTGACTTAATCTTATCTATAAGCGTAATATCCGCTGGAAGCCAAGCAACATCATCAATGTTTTCTCTTGTGAGCCACTTAGCCGCCTCAGCTTCTTTTAACTCAAGATGACCTTCTTTGACTTCACAATAGAAGCAATCCAT
>JAFYYE010000319.1 GCA_017557715.1 Pseudobutyrivibrio sp. | reverse complement strand
GGTGCCTTTTAAATTATTGTTCATATTGGAGCTTGGGGAAGATCCATACGATTAGCTGAAAAATCAGAAAACAGATTAAATAGTCAAACAATAACAAACTTACCTTAAAAATATTTTTAGATAATTTTGCACAAAAACAGACAATATTAAAAATACATATAATTTTCAATTGCGTGGAAATGCACCTTTTTATCAACAAAAATTCAAACAATCAACCTCAAAAAAAGGACTTGTTAACGACTTATCCACTTTATCCACCATATTTGTGAACGAATGTAAAAAGTTATCCACAATTTCTGTAAACATTCGTTTTGGTCTAAAGTTACAAAACTTGTGAAAATGCTCAAAAACCTTGACTTTAAAAGTGAATAAATTCTATCAGAAATATCTGAGTATTATCTGACAATTATCTGTTTAAAAGAGCAGTTCGTAAAAGTTCACAATAAAAAAGAAACCCATCACTTGTAAATATGCATAAAAAAACACAATATTACTATTTCATTTATTGGTTATTTATATTAGAATAGTCATAGGTTATGTGAATTTGTATGCAAAAAGGGTGTTTTACATTGTTGATATTGCATATATACTCAGGAGGTATTCGAGATGATTTCGAATCAAATTATGCAAAATACTTTAGAAGGACTTCATCAGCTAACTAAAATAGATTTGGCGGTTATGGATTCTGATGGTGTAATGTGTGCAGCTACATTTGGAGATACTGCACAGTATTCTGATGCGGTTGCAGTCTTTGCTGCTTCGGAGGCAGAAAGCCAGGTAGCATTAGGATGCCATTTCTTCAAAGTATTTGATGATCAGCAGTTGGAGTTCGTTGTATTGGCTGTTGGTGATAGTGAAGAGGTTTCTACTATAGGAAAGATTGCAGCGTTCCAGATTCAGGAGCTTATGATTGCTTACAAGGAGCGTTTTGATAAAGATAATTTCATCAAGAATTTATTATTAGATAATTTGCTTTTAGTAGATATCTACAATCGTTCAAAAAAGCTTCACGTAGATATTAACGCTCGACGAGTTGTTATGATAGTAGAAGTAGGCCCTGAAAAGGATGGAGATGAGCTTGATAGAGTTCGTTCTGTATTCGGTGGCAAAAATAAGGATTTCGTCACAGCAGTTGACGAGCGTAACATCATCGTTGTTAAAGAATTGGGAGAGAATGATTCTAATAACGAGATTGATAAAATCGCTGCCGTTATCATCGATGCATTCCATGATAAGGACTCAAAGAAGGTGCGTGTATCCTACGGTACAGTTGTAGGTGAGATAAAAGAAGTATCACGTTCTTACAAAGAAGCTTCTATGGCTATGGATGTTGGCAAGATATTCTTTAACGATCAGAATGTTATTGCATATTCACAGCTTGGAATCGGACGTCTTATTTATCAGCTTCCTATTCCACTTTGCAGAATGTTCATTTCTGAGATTTTTGAAAATAAATCTCCTGATGATTTCGACGAGGAGACACTTACTACAATTAGCAAGTTCTTTGAAAACAGCTTAAACGTATCCGAAACATCAAGACAGTTATATATTCACAGAAACACTCTTGTTTACAGATTGGATAAGCTTGAGAAGAGCACAGGTCTTGATTTGCGTGTCTTCGAGGATGCTATCACTTTCAAGATTGCATTAATGGTTGTAAAATACATGAAGTATATGGAAAGTGAGAAGTTCTAGGATTTAGTTAGTGGGAAATGAGGTATAGAATTGATACGATTAGATCATGTTAGTAAGTCCTACGAAGCAGGCAAGCCTGCTCTTGAGGACGTAACTATTCACATTGATCCAGGCGAATTTGTTTTTGTTGTTGGAGATAGTGGTTCTGGTAAGTCTACTCTTATCAGATTGTTATTGAAAGAATTGGAGCCTACAAAAGGCAAAATATACATTAATGGGCAGGATTTAAGAAAGGTTACTCACAAAAAGATTCCTATGTATCGTAGGAATGTTGGCGTAGTATTCCAGAATTTCCGTCTTCTGCCAGATAGAAATGTCTATGAAAATGTAGCATTTGCTATGAAGGTAGTTGAGTGCTCTAATAGAGAGATTAAGAAAAAGGTCCCAACAATCCTTTCGCTTGTTGGACTTGCCGCAAAATATAAATCAAAGCCTAGTCAGCTTTCCGGTGGAGAGCAGCAGCGCGTTGCTATAGCACGAGCTCTTGTTAATGAGCCAAAGATTATTTTGGCGGATGAGCCTACTGGAAACCTTGATAGTGATAACACATGGGAAATCATGCGACTTCTCGATGAGATTAACCAGCGAGGCACTACTGTTGTTGTAGTTACTCACAACATGGAAATTGTCAGAGCCATGAACAAGCGTGTTATTACAATAAAAAAGGGCGTTGTAGTCAGCGATGTGGGAGGTGAAGATTATGAAGATTAGCACCCACATTTATAATATTGGTCAGGGATTAAAGAACATCTGGAGAAACAAAATGTTCTCGCTGGCATCAATAGCTACAATGACTGCTTGTATTTTCCTTTTTGGTATTTTCTATTCACTTGGAACAAACTTCCAGTCAATGGTTAAGACAGCTGAAGAAGGCGTAGCTGTTACAGTTTTCTTTGATGAGGGAATATCTCAGGCCAGAATCGATGAGATAGGAAAAGAAATCAAAAAACGTGTAGAGGTTAAGAGCTACAATTTTGTTTCTGCAGATCAGGCATGGGAAGATTATAAGGCAGAATACTTCGGAGGAAACGAAGAACTTGCAGCAGGCTTCGCCGAGGACAATCCTCTTGCAAATTCAGCAAACTACGAAATATATCTCAATGATGTTTCGATGCAGCCTACATTAGTATCATTCCTTCAAGGGCTTGATGGAGTCCGTCAGGTCAACCAGTCGGAGGTTGCGGCAAAGACTCTTACAGATATTAATAAAGCAATTACTATTGTTTCCATGGCAATTGTCATAATTCTTTTAGCAGTATCAGTTTTTCTTATCAGTAACACGGTTATGGTTGGTATTTCTGTTAGAAGAGAAGAAATTGCTATCATGAAGCTGATTGGCGCGAAAGATGCTTTTGTCCGAGCACCATTCGTTGTTGAAGGTATTTGCATTGGATTGATTGGTTCAGTCATACCATTGGTATTGCTTTTCCTTATTTATGAAAAGGTTATTGAGTATGCAAGTTCAGAATTCAATTTCCTTAGTAATATGGTAAGTTTTATTCCTGTGGAGACAATTTTTAGAACTTTGGTGCCAATTTCACTTGTTCTTGGTATCGGAATTGGCTGGTTTGGTTCAAGACTGACATTACACAAGCATTTACGAGTTTAGAAATATTACTTTGATATTTATAAAAGTGCCTTGGCGAATGCTAAGGCACTTGCTATATATTAAACGGAGGCAAAAAATAATGTACGAAGAAGAAAAGAATCAGGCTGTAGAGCCTGGGGTCGTAAACTATTATTACGAAGTTGAAAAAGAAAAGAAGCCTAGAAAATGGCCATATTTCCTTGTTGGATTTATTTGCTTGATTATGGGTGGGCTTGTTACTGCTGGTGCAATTTTCGGAGCAGTAGGCTCTAGATTGTCATTTAAAGATGAGGCATCCAATGAAGTGCTGGAGTCTCTTCAGTCGGGTTCGGCTAGCGATTCAAAGTTTGGAACAATTCTTTCAATAATCGAGACATATTATTATCAGGATGTTGATGATGACACTCTTGTTAATGGTGTTTATAAGGGTGTAGTTGAGAGCCTTGATGATCCTTACTCAGAATACTATACAGCTGATGAGTATAAGGACTTGATGACTACACTCACTGGTAATTACGCTGGAATTGGCGCTCTTCTTCAGAAAAATGCTGAGACAGGCGCAGTTAGCATCACAAAGGTTTACAAGGATACACCAGCTGAGAAGGCTGGCTTGCTTGCAGGAGATATCATTGTTTCTGCTGATGGTAACCTTGCTACCGAAGAGGGATTGGACACATTCGTTCAGCATATTCGTGGCGAGGCTGGTACTGATGTAGAGCTTGTTATCTTGCGTGATAGCGAGGAGCAGAAAATCGTATGCACAAGAGCAGCCATTGCTACTCCAACGGTTGAGTATCAGATGATAGATGGTAATGTTGGATATATCGCAGTGTCACAGTTTACCGAGCATACATATAAGGATTTTGTGGCTGCATACAAAGATTTGGAAAGCCAGGGAATGAAATCAGTTATTTTCGACATGAGAAATAACGGTGGTGGATTATTAGATTCTGTTGTGGAGATGTTGGATTACCTTCTTCCAAAGGGGACAGTAGTTTACACAATGGATAAGGCTGGCCACAGAGAAGATTATCTTTCTGATGATGGTTCATCAAAGAATATTCCAATGGTTGTACTTGTAAATGGAAACACAGCATCAGCTGCAGAGATTTTCACAGGCGCAATCAGAGATTTTGAATATGGAACAATTATTGGCACTAACACATTTGGAAAGGGCATTGTACAGTCTACAATTCCACTGACAGATGGTTCCGCATTAAAGCTTACAACTCAGACTTATTACACTCCAAGTGGAGAGTGCATCCATGGAAAGGGTATTGCTCCAGACATCGAGCTTGAGTATGAGTTCCAGGGTGGTGAAGACGATGCCTACAGCGTAGACCTCGACAACCAAATCCAAAAAGCGTTAGAAGTATTGGCGAAATAATAGTATTAGAAAGTATTAGATGAGCTGGTAGGACCGTAACCAGCGGATTGAAAAGAGGTGATTTCGTGATAGAACTTGATCAGTTCAAAGTGCGACTTACGTCGCAAAAAAATTCTATGACGGAAGTGAGGGATTCACTTTGACGTCGCAGCTAAGAAAGCTCGCATCGAAGAGCTAGAGCGCGAAATGGAGGCTCCAGATTTTTGGACAGATGCGCAAGTATCGACAGCCAAGATGAAAGAGCTCAAATCTATGAAGGATGATGTTTCAGTCATAGATAAGTTAGAAGATTTATATAAAGAAATAGAAGATTATATTGAGCTTGGAAATGAGGAAGAGGATCAGGAAATAGTAGATACTGTGGCTATTCTTATTGAAGAGTTTGAAAATGATTTAGAGAACCTCCGGATGAAGACTCTACTATCAGGAGAATACGATGGTGATAGTGCCATTGTTACATTGCATTCTGGAGCAGGTGGTGTAGAAGCCTGTGACTGGGTTCAGATGTTGTACAGAATGTATAGCCGCTGGGCTGGTGATATGGGATTTGAGGTAGAAGAACTGGATTATCAGGAAGGTGATGAAGCTGGAATAAAATCTGTTACATTCCAGGTTAATGGCGAAAATGCTTATGGCTATTTAAAGTCAGAAAAAGGTATCCATCGTTTGGTACGCATTTCTCCATTTAATGCGCAA
The DNA here is from genome assembly GCA_017557715.1 of Pseudobutyrivibrio sp. Taxonomy (GTDB): domain Bacteria; phylum Bacillota; class Clostridia; order Lachnospirales; family Lachnospiraceae; genus Pseudobutyrivibrio. Next base: position 124 of record JAFYYE010000319.1, on the reverse strand, counting down.
GGCAAGCGACAGACTTCCTTTGCCAGCTGTGATGTAATGCCAGATATTGAGGAAGATGTTGATGTTGAGATCCGCGATGAGGATATTAGAATTGATACCTATCGCTCATCAGGTGCAGGTGGTC
>JAFYYE010000318.1 GCA_017557715.1 Pseudobutyrivibrio sp. | reverse complement strand
TTCCACTACAACATTAGGAACTGTGCACCAGTTGATTCCCATCAATTCATCGGTTTCGTATACTTTATATTTTTTAGGAGCAGCCTTTTCAACAAGGCTTCCCACAAGGGTGTCAGCCAAAAGGCGGCTGTTTGGATACTGACCGAAATTAGAAGGATTATCTTTTGTGCCACAAACTACAGCAATACCTTCGTCATCTTTGTTTTTGCTACTTGCATGTATGCTTATATAGATATCTGCAGATAGAGTAGTGGCAACCATTGATCTATCTACATTTGTCAGATTCACATCATTGGTTGTTCGTGTCAGCTCAACTGTATAGCCCTTCTCATCTAGTTTTTTCTTAACAGCCAGGGCTACTAGCAGATTGATGTCATATTCATTGTTGTTAGTAGACACACCTTTGGCACCTACTGCATCCTCAGACACGCGCTTCCACTCTCCTGGAGCATTTGATTCCTTTTTTGTAGCTTTGTTTGCCTGACAACCAGGATCGATTACAATTACATGCCTTGCGTTATCCTTGTTGCTCACCTGCTTTGCATCCACGGTGACTCCAGAGAAAAACATAGATATCAACAGGAGAATCACCATAACTGTGGAGTAAAATTTTTTGCTACTATTTTTCATGGACAACACTCCCCTCTGATTAAACTTTACCCTAATGATATTATCGGCTTTTTGTGTGAAAAATTTATGTAGATTAAGCCTCAAATATACATTTTTTAAAATTTTTCAGAGATAATAATTTTGGAAGCCAATGTTGATTAATCGGTTCATTTCATAGTAGCGCATAGAGACGGTATTGCCGTCAAACATGGTGCGATTTTTGGCACCTAAAATAACCGCAATTATAGTCTTTTCATTCTGAGTTGCGACGCAAACAAGACACTGTCCGGCACGATTTGCAGTGCCAGTTTTTCCACCGACCACGTTAGGGTTGTAATAGATGCTTGTAGGGTCAATTATTGAATCGGTGTTTACAAGCACTCGTGGTGCGGGGCAGAGATTAGTAGCAGGAAGAACAGCCGACTGCACGTTAAAGTAGTTATTAAAAAGCGGATGCTGGATAGCATTAGCTGTGATGATATACAGGCTGATTGCATTAGTGTACATATTTTTATCAGGATATCCTGATGGATTCGTAAAGTGAGTGTCGATACAGCCCAGCTGAGCCGCGCGGGTATTCATAAGGGCCACAAAATTTGGAACAGACCCAGCGATAAGTTCAGCGAGAACATTGCAGGAATGGCAATCAGAGCTAACAAGCATAGCTGTAAGCAGCTGATCTACATTAAAGATTTCACCTGCCTGAATACGTGGGTCTACATGGCTGGCATCTCTAGGCATGCCTGCTATAGAAGATGCAGAAACTACTACTGGTGTTTCAAGAGCAATTTGGCCTGCCTCGATTGCCTCAATTGTTAAGAGGGCAGTCATGATTTTTGTGGTGCTTGCTGGCTCCAGCCTATCAGTAGCACCCAGTGAATAAAGTACTTTTCCATTTGACACATTCATAGCCAAAGCTGCCTTTGCATCCAATGAGGTTAGCTTGTAAGCGGTGGTGTTTGGCTGCATGGATAAAGCCTGCATTGATACAAAAAATGGTGTGCCGTTTAAATCAATTCTCCAAAAACCGTTGCTTGTACTACCTGTGACCAATACAGGAGTGTTTACAGGTAGTGTAGTGACAAATGTGGATGTATCTGCATCGGAAAAAACCTCCGTTCCGTTGCAGGCAAAAAGAGCGCCGTTTGCTTCGGTGATTGTATAAGCTGCGGCGGATGCTTCAATATTAAATATTGGTAGTGCTGCAAATAATAATGTGGAAATAGAAATAGAAACGATGATTTTACCTAGTAATACTTTTAGATGTTTTAAACTCAATATTATTCCCTCCCCGTAATACATAATATGTATCTTCATAATTTATTGTAACAATCCCGTCAGGTGGGGGGCAATAAAAAAATATAAAAAAAGATGTTGACAAATAAAATTTAATTGCGTACAATCTAAATATAAAATCAATTGCGCACAATCAAATTGACGAAGTCACTGTATTTGCTTAAGAAATGGAGGAATAGAAAATGGGATTTTATGATTTATCAGTTGAGAAGACAGACGGCACACAGCTTTCAATGAAGGATTTTGAGGGAAAGGTTGTCATGGTAGTTAACACAGCTACAGGCTGCGGATTCACTCCACACTATAAGGATATCGAGCGTATCTACGAAGAGTACCATGAGAAGGGCTTCGAGGTAGTTGATGTACCTTGCAACCAGTTCGCAGGTCAGACACCTGGAAATGATGAGGAGATTCACGAGTTCTGCCAGCTCAATTACAATACACAGTTCCCACAGATGAAGAAGGCAGATATCAACGGTGAAAATGCAATCGAGCTTTTCCAGTACCTTAAGTCACAGAAGGGCTTTGAAGGTTTTGGTAAGGGACCAGCAGCTCTTGCTATGGGCGTGATGCTCAAGAAGATTGACAAGAATTACAAGAACAATCCAGATATCAAGTGGAATTTCACAAAGTTCATTGTAGATCGTCAGGGAAATGTTGTTGCACGTTTTGAGCCAACAGCAGATATGAAGGAAGTTGAAAAATGTGTTGCATCTTTAATGTAATAAAGTACTAGTCTTTTGAACTCAAAATCGTTACAATTGACTTCAGGGGAAAAACGAGGAGAATTGTAATGAGTTTTGAGTTTGTATTTGATAAGTTGAATAATTATAAAGCCAATCTTAGCAAGGAGTGGCTTCTTACAAATGGCCTTGGTGGATATGCGGGTAGCACTATTATCGGTGCTCACATGCGCACCCATCAGGGCTATTTGATTGCCAGCCTACATCCACCAGTTGATCGCTATCTTGTTTTCTCTAAGACTAACGAGCGTCTGGTGTGCGGCAGCAGAATATATGACCTCACTACAGCCCAGCACAAAGGGCCTTACACCAGTGAGTTTAATCAGGGCAATATGCATCTGAACGCATTTAAATATGATGGCACAATTACCTATATTTATGAAGCAGGCGGCATGCGCCTCACAAAAACCATTTCTTTAGTATATGGTAAGAATCAGTGTGTTATAGCATACACATTGGAGAATAATGGTCCTGCTGCGGGAGTGGTTATCACACCACTTATGAATTTCCGCGAGCATGGTCAGCACATGACAGTTGACGATTTGCGCTGGGAGCTTCCAGAGGAAGTCTTCCAGGAAATCCGTGATGAGGAGACTGGAAATATCGGATTTTTCTATAAGCCTGTTGGACATTCAGATGTAAGAGTTTCCCTTGTCAGCGCAGGCTGCGAGATGGTTAAGCGCAACAACATCTACGATGAAAATATGGAGCTTCAGTTCGAGCTTGATAATGAGGCTGATGGTTTGGATTGCCATCTCAAGCCATATGATTTTGTTATGGAAGTGGATGCTGGCGGCGTGGCAAAGTGTTCGTTCGTTTGCACAGTGGATGTTCGTGAGAGCTCTGGCAGGAAGAAGGGTGCATTCGAAAAGCTTCCTGCTATTGATGTGGACACAGCATTTGTTGAGATAGAAAAGGCAAAGAAGAGAGTTGCTGAATTGATTGAGCAGGCAGAGTTTTCAGATGAGGATGAACTGGCTCAGATTCTTACTGTTGCAGCAGATCAGTTTATTGTTGATAGACGTTCGACTGGTGAGAAGACCATAATGGCAGGTTATCCTTGGTTCACAGACTGGGGTCGCGATACTATGATTGCTTTCACAGGATTATGCCTTGAGACAGGACGATTTGATGATGCCAAGTCAATCTTATTATCTTTCTCTAAATATATTAAAAATGGATTGGTCCCAAACATGTTCCCAGACGATGGAAAGGAGCCATTATACAATACAGCTGATGCCTCACTTTGGTATTTCTATGCAGTTTACAATTATTTAAAATACGTGGACACTGATGAGGCGTGGAAGTTTGTGGAAGATGAAATCTTCCCAGGCTTGCAGGAAATTATGGGAGCTTATCGTAAGGGCACTCTGTTTTCCATTGGAATGGATGATGATGCTCTCATGCGAGCTGGCGGCGGACTTGATCAGGTTACATGGAT
>JAFYYE010000317.1 GCA_017557715.1 Pseudobutyrivibrio sp. | reverse complement strand
AACTCGAGTGACTCCTTCTTTTGAATCATCAAGACTTCTCATAGCAAAACCATGGATTGTCGTCCAAAGTTTGTAAACGTCATCATAATCCTTCTCTTCCATAGTTCTAATTTGAAAATCCATATGTACACCTAAATCTACAGTAAAATTAAATTTCTCTTTTGTAACCATAACAAATCAAACCTCTTACTAAGGGAACATTGGCGCGAAATCAAGTCCCATCTTCTCATCAAATCCAAAAATAATATTCATGTTCTGAACAGCCTGTCCAGCAGCACCCTTCACAAGATTATCAAGAGCGCCCATCATAACAACACGACCTGTTCTCTCATCAATCATGCAACTAACATCTACAAAGTTACTTCCCTCAACCCACTTAGTTTCAGGACACTCGCCATACTCAAGTACGCGTACAAAAAATTCTTTATCATATGCATTATGGTAGGCTTGCATCACATCTTCCTTACTAGGAAGCTTTCCATTTTGCTTAACAAGGCTTGCATATTCAGTAACAAGAATTCCGCGATTCATAGGTACTAAATGAGGGGTGAAGTTTATTGTGATTTCCTGTCCGCAGGCATAGCCAAGCTGCTCTTCGATTTCAGGCGTGTGTCGATGTGTGGTAACTCCGTATGCCTTAATGCTTTCATTCACTTCACAATATAAATTAGGAAGCTTCGCTCCTCGACCCGCCCCAGATGTTCCAGACTTTGCATCAACAATAAGTGTGGATGGGTCGATAAGCCCCGCCTTCACTAAGGGATATGCTGTAAGGATTGAGCAAGTTGTATAACAACCAGGATTTGCAATAAGTCTGGCTCCCTTTTCCTTATCTCTATTTATTTCACAAAGACCATAGACAGCTTCTTCTATAAACTGTGGTGATTTATGTTCAATTCCATACCACTTTTCATAGGTAGAAACATCCTTGATTCTATAATCAGCTGAAAGATCAATCACCTTGCAATTCTTCAATATCTCTTCAGTAAGTACCCCTGCCAGATAACCCTGCGGTGTTGCTGTAAAAATGACATCCACCTGTTTTGAAAGCTCCACAATGTTATCATCCAGGCACTTATCCTCAACAAGAGTGAACATATTCTTATATATAGAAGCAAATCGCTCATCCACATAAGATTTTGAGCCGTACCAAACAATCTCTGCCTCTGGATGACCATATAGCAATCTTACTATTTCAGCACCGGCGTATCCTGTAGCACCAATTATTCCAACTTTTATCATCTTCTACGCCCTCCTTTTTAATATGTCCTATTGTAAAACTTCACTTTCACAAAGTAAAGTATTGTATTGAAATTTTATAAAATAATATTGCATAATTATACATAGTATTTATTGGTTTACTCGGTGCAATATTTACAAAATACATTAATATACATATATAATGCATAATTTTGCACTTGATTAATTTAAAGTGATGTAGTATCGTATAAATATTCAAACAACAATTAAAGAAAAGAGGAGATTATTATGGCACAAGAAAAAATTGTACTCGCATACTCTGGTGGCCTTGATACCACCGCTATCATTCCTTGGCTTAAGGAGAATTATGGATACGAAGTTATCTGCTGCTGTATCGATTGTGGTCAGGGTGAAGAATTAGATGGACTTGAAGAACGCGCAATATCTTCTGGCGCTTCTAAATTATATATAGAAACTATCATCGTTGATTTCTGCGACAATTACATTGTTCCATGTGTTCAAGCCGGTGCCGTATACGAAAATAAATACCTACTTGGCACATCTATGGCAAGACCTGGTATTGCTGCTAAGCTTGTTGAAATTGCCAGAAAAGAAGGAGCTACCGCTATCTGCCACGGTGCTACAGGCAAAGGTAATGATCAGATTCGTTTCGAGCTTGGCATCAAAGCACTTGCACCAGATTTAAAGATTATTGCTGCATGGCGTGATGATAAGTGGAACATGCAGTCTCGTCAGGATGAAATTGACTACTGTAAGGCTCACGGAATTGATTTACCATTCTCAGCTGACCAGTCATACAGCCGTGACAGAAATCTCTGGCATATCAGCCACGAGGGTCTCGAGCTTGAAGATCCAGCAGTTGAGCCTAATTACGATCATCTTCTTGTGCTCACTACTCCTCCAAACAAGGCTCCTGACAAAGAAGAATATGTAACAATGACTTTCGAAAAGGGTGTTCCAACTTCTGTAAATGGAAAGAAAATGAAGGTTTCTGATATCATCAAAGAGCTTAACGAAATTGGTGGTAGAAACGGAATTGGAATTGTTGATATTGTAGAAAATCGTGTTGTTGGTATGAAGTCACGTGGCGTATATGAAACACCTGGCGGCACCATTCTCATGGAGGCACACGCTCAGCTTGAAGAGCTTTGTCTCGACCGCGCGACAATGGAAATGAAAAAAGAAATGGGTAACAAGCTTGCACAGGTTTGCTATGAAGGAAAATGGTTCACACCACTCTGCGATGCAATTCAGGCTTTCGTAAAGTCTACACAGGAATATGTAACTGGCGAAGTTAAGTTTAAACTCTACAAAGGAAACATCATCAAGGCTGGCACAACTTCACCATACTCACTCTACTCAGAAAGCCTTGCTTCATTTACAACTGGTGACCTTTATGACCACCACGATGCCGAAGGCTTCATCACACTCTTCGGATTGCCACTCAAGGTCCGCGCAATGAAGCTTCAGGAAAATAACAAATAAAAGTTTGCACTGTATGCGGCTCCGCACTTTATAGTGGAGCCGCTATTATTTTGCTCTCCTTGAAACTTTTACTGTCTTGCCCTCAGGCGCACCCATGCCCAGTTCTCCTTCGCAATCACAAAAAGTTGATATTCTAATAGCTGCGTGTCGCATTTTTTATTGACGGGTGTTCTTTCAATTCTTTGCACTTCTTTCAAGAATGTGTGTCGGGAATGGACACTCAATGAACTAAAAATATATTTACACTTCAACCCAGTGATATTGCAATTATACTGGGCTTGAAGTGTAAAATTTATCATATCTTAAAGTGTCCATCCCTGACACAACATTCTCTTAGAAGTGCAAAACCAGTGAAAGGACACCCACATAATGCTCCACTAGCAGCTTAAGAAAATCTAACTTTTTGTTCAAATGCTGCATGAGAACTGGGCATGGGTGCGCCTGAGGGCAAGACAGTTACCATTATAAATGCGCAAAATAATAGCGGCCCTTAGAGTGAACTAAGAGCCGCATACAGTGTATTTATTCTTCTGAATCGAGGGCCGAATCCATGATGTTCATCAACTCCATTGCGCTGCGGAAATTGATTTTCTCATCTCTATCTGCCCATGTGACCTGGCCTTGCCAGCTGTCATTTTCACATTTATTTATGTGTACTACAAAAGTTGCTTCTTTCTTATCTGCCATCACAACCACCTCCCGTATGATATAAAAGTATAATACCACATATAGCGTTATAAAAAACATTACATTTTAAATATTTTTAAGTATTTACTATTAAAATATAGATTTTTCCTTCATTTTCATCATAAATCCCCATAATATAATTCTCAGAATAATCTCTATCAGGATTT
>JAFYYE010000032.1 GCA_017557715.1 Pseudobutyrivibrio sp. | reverse complement strand
GCATCAGCCATATATTTTATTGAATCCTCAAGATAAACTGATGACTGTACCTGTCTTTCTAAAAGCTTTGGCACCTGCTCATCATTCTTCTTTTCTCGTCCAAGGCAATTAAAAATCACCTTTGAATTACCTTCTTTAAATTCGACTTTTTCAAACTCACTGGCCAGCTTATCTCCTGCCGGCTTCATCAGCTTTGTATGAAATGGTCCACTTACCTTCAAAGGAAGAATTCGCTTTGCTCCCGCATCTTTCAGATAAGCACTTGCTTTATCTACTGCCACAGCATCTCCTGATATTACAATCTGACCTGGGCAATTAAAGTTTGCTGCCTGAACAATTAATTCATTACAGAACTGACCATTTGCAAAATCGCAGGCTTCCTTTACTGTCTCTCTATCAGCTCCAAGCACAGCACACATCTTTATAGGTCTATCACCTGATGCCTCAGACATGAACTTTCCTCTTTTAGCGATAAGCTCAAGTATTGTGGACTCATCCAAAACACCTGCCTCATAAAGGGCTGAGTACTCACCAAGGCTAAGGCCACAGGTATAGTCTGCCTTGATACCCTTCTTATGAAGAAGTTTTGTGACACCAATGGCAAATGCAACCATGGCTGGCTGTGTATATCTGGTATCTGAAAGCTGCTCCATTGGGCCATTGAAGCTTAAGCTTGCCACATCCATATCTGTGACGCCCTTCACAGCATCAGTTGCATTATCTATAGTCTCTCTAAACTCTTCATATTTCTCGTAAAAATCTTTTCCCATACCTACACGCTGAGATCCTTGACCAGCATATATGATTCCTAATTTCATATAATCTCCTTTAAATAACTATTGATGCTGCGTCACATAACGACTGCTTCGTATTTACGTATAAATCGTCGAGTATTTCTACGACGGGGCGGATGGCGGTGAGCTGTCCGCAGGTTTGACCAGCCATAAGAGAACCATGCACTGTGTCACCCTCTACAACTGCTTTTCGGAGACTTCCAAGAGTCATACGCTCCAGTTCTTCGCGACCAGCGCCATCTGCCTCAAGCTTCAAATATTCCCGCGCCATCTCATTTTTGATTACACGAACTGGCGCCCCCTGGCTACGTCCTGTAACGGTAGTGGCATTGTCCTTAGCCTTGATAAGCGCCTGCTTATAATTATCATGAATTGGACATTCCTCGGAAACCAGAAGACAAGTTCCGATTTGCACTCCACATGCTCCCATAAGAAAAGCTGCAGCCATCTGCTTGCCACTGGCGATTCCACCTGCTGCAATCACTGGCACATCCACTGCTGCCACTACCTGTGGAAGCAGAGTCATTGTTGTCATATCACCTACGTGGCCTCCTGATTCTCCGCCTTCGGCTATAACAGCATCTGCACCTGCACGCACCATCATCTTTGCCAGAGCAACCGATGCAACTACAGGAAATACCTTTGCACCCATCGCTTTCCAGGCTGCCATATACTTTCCTGGATTGCCTGCGCCTGTTGTAATATACTGTACCTTTTCCTCTACCAGCATCTGGGCAATGTTTTCCACATCAGGATTCATAAGCATGAGATTTACGCCAAACGGCTTGTCTGTTTTTGATTTACAAATCCTTATCTGTTCTCTCAGCGCCTCTGCATTCATACCACCTGAAGCAACCAAGCCGAGAGCCCCTGCATTACTTACTGCAGCGGCAAATTCACCTGTGGCAATGTTTGCCATCCCACCCTGGATAATTGGATATTTAGTTCCTGTCAAATCATTTAATTTCATATGAAACCTCTAATCCGCTTCCCCCTAAAGAAATGTAAATAAGTAATTTCTCTATAAGAAGCTAAATGAATTTTTTTCACACCTCTAATACGATAGCTCCCCATGTCTTACCTGCCCCAAAGGCGCAGAGGAGAACTTTATCGTATTTACGAATTCTACCATCGCTTATAGCCTCATCTAATGCTAACCCTACGCTGGCAGCTGAAGTGTTTCCGTATTCTTCTATATTTACAATGAATTTATCCATCGGCTGTTTTACTTTTTTAGCAATGGATTCGATGATTCTAAGGTTTGCCTGATGAAGAATGAAATGATCAATATCATCGTAGGTGAGCCCTGCCTTTTCCACTACCTGCTCAATCACCTTAGGCACTGTTGCAACTGCAAATTTATATGTCCCCTGTCCATCCATATGTATAAATCCATCTGGGGATTTTATGTTAATCATTTCCTCATCGCCATCTACACCGATTATGGATGTGTAGCTGTTATCAGAAAGCTGAACAACTGCTGCAGCTGCACCATCACCAAACAATACGCAGGTACTTCTATCAGTCATGTCCATCTTTTTAGATAGCACCTCGGCTCCAATGATTAATCCATACTCCGCATTACGAGCCATCATAAGTGCTCGTATTGTCTCTAATCCAAAAATAAATCCTGAACAGCCTGCACTAATATCCATGGCAATTATATCCTTGGACAATCCTAATCGTCCTTGAATAATGCAGGCACAGGATGGAGAAAAATAATCAGCAGATACTGTACAAACAATCACTACTCCAATCTTTTCCTTTGGGATTTTTGCTCGCTCTATTGCTTGTCGTGCCGCCATTTCAGCAAGCCATGTGTGATTCTCTTCACCCTCCACATGATGCCTTAGTGACATTCCCGTACGCTGACTTATCCATTCATCACTGGTCTCTACTATCTTTGCCAAATCATCGTTCGAAACAATCTTACTTGGAGCCTGCGCTCCTGTCGCTATAATCTTTATTCCAGTCATTTACACATTTTCCATTCTAGCTGACGAAGCCTTCTGTAAAAAGCTCTCGTCAAAGCTTCTAAATTTGTTAAATCTATCCTGAGCTAATTCCTCACCAGTCATTCCTTTTAGCTCCTTAAGAGTCTTTTCTATCACCTTTGAAATTCGAAGATATAATCCACGTTCAGGAATTATCCCATCAATCACACCAAACTCTAACAAATCGTCTGCCGTAAGTTTCATTGCCTCTGCTG
>JAFYYE010000316.1 GCA_017557715.1 Pseudobutyrivibrio sp. | reverse complement strand
GAAACTTTGGCATATCAATGATAGAGGCTCAAAACAGACGGGACCACTTTCATCAATCTTAAAAACCGATAGTTGTGAGCTTGGAAAGGGAAGTATGGATTTACAAGGATTGCTTGAAATTGCAAAAGAGAATGAAGTAGAAGCGGTTGTTCTTGAAAGCCATAGAAATTGGGAACAGAAGTCACCAATAATTTCTGCTGAAATTAGTTCTCAGTTTCTAAAAGAGTATGTGAAATAAAACACCCAATGAGTGAGAGGTAACAGGAATAGATGAAAGCAATAAATTGTAAAACCGAGTACCGGAATAACCCTATAGGAATAGATGCACAGGATTTATATGTTTCATGGCAGTGTCAGGAAGGTATTATGCAGAGCGCATACCAAATAGTTGTAAAAAAAGGTAGTGAGATAATACTTGATACTGGCAAGGTAGAATCAAAGAAAATGCATGCTATTATTGCACCAGAGCATAGGTCAAGAGATAACATGTCATGGACTATCCGTTTATGGGATCAGGACGATTGCTCAGGTGAATGGGCAGATGGAGGCACCTTTGAATATGGCCTGCTTAACAGTGATGACTGGTATGCCAAATGGATTGAGCCAAGTGAGGAAATTGGGTATCAATTTGATATAGGTACTCCAGATTATATGAACTCTACGGCTTTAAAAGCATGGAACGAGAAAAAGCATAAAAAAAATGAAGTGTTTCTTCCTCATAAGCCAGCATCAGTTTTTAGAAAGAAATTCTGCTTGGATTCAATGGAGAAAATAGAGACTGCAAGAGTATATGCCAGTGCTTGTGGACTCTATGAAATATACATAAATGGACAAAAAATAACTGATTATGTGCTTACACCAGGAACAGCCAATTATAAATTCGAAATACCATATCAAACATATGACGTTTCAAACTATGTTAAGACTGGAGAAAATGAAATACATATTATCTTAGGTGATGGTTGGTATCGTAGTACATCAGGTGTAGATGGTGACAGAAATTTATTTGGCGAAAAAACGGCAGTAATATGTCAGCTAGAGATTAACGGGAAAGCCATTGTGTCAACTGATAACACATGGCAAGCATCACAAAATGGCCCTCTTAGACAGAATGATATGCAACATGGCGAGGTATATGATGCCAGAATGGAGAACTTGTCAGATGATGAGATGGCTTGGCATGAAGTGAAGGAAGTACCTATTGGGTATGAGCTTTTGAAAGCAATGGATACTGTGCCTATACTAAGAATGGAAAGGTTTGATGCAACAATCATTAAAACTCCAAAAGGAGATACAGTTCTTGATTTTGGTCAAAACCTAGCGGGACAGATTGAGCTTATAATTCCAAATGGAGCGGCAGGAGAAAAAATACGCCTGATTCATGGTGAGACATTAGACCAAAATGGAGAGTTTACACAGGAAAACTTTCAAGATAGAAAACGTCATAAAGAAGGTGGAACCTACCAGACTATTGATTATACAATGAAAGCTGGGTATAACCATTATCATGCAAACTTTACCATCATGGGATTTCGTTATTTAAAAGTAGAGACAAATGCCGATTTATCAAAAGCAGTATTCTATGCCCATGCGGTGTATTCTCAGATGATGGATACTCTTTCATTGACTACATCAAATACAGCGCTAAATCAGTTGATAAAAAATGCAATGTGGAGTCAGAAAGGAAACTTTTGTGATATTCCAACAGACTGCCCAACAAGAGAACGTGCTGGTTGGACTGGCGATGCTGGTATATTTGCATATACAGGACTGCGTTTGATGGAATCAGTTCCTGTATTGAAAAAATGGTTAAGACAGTGTAGGTATACACAGCTTTCTGATGGAAGAGTAATGAACATTGCACCTCCTAATAATAAACCTGGATTTTTTGCCAAGCTATTGGCTGGATCCGTTGCGTGGGGAGACGCTATTATAATTGTGCCTTGGGAAATATATCAATTGACCGGGGATAAGCGTGTTCTCAGTGAAAACTATAGCATGATGTGCAACTGGTATTCATTCTTGAAGAAAGAGGCGCGTAAGAAAAAGCTTTTTAACAAGTCTCATTCGAAAAAGAATAGAAATTATGTAATCGAAAAGGGGATGAATTATGGCGAGTGGTGTGAGCCAGGCCGAAGCGCAGCTGAAAGCATGAAGGATGGTAACTATGATGTTGCTAATGCCTATTTTGCATATTCCGGAATGCTTATGTCAAAGATTGCCAAAATTTTAGATAGACCTGAAGCTGAAGTCAATGAGTTAATTCGCGTGTCTGAGAAAGCCAGACAAGGCTATATTGAAGTCTATACAGAAAATGGATTGATTACTACAGAACGCCAATGTCAATTAGTACGACCACTGGCTTTTGGGCTTTTACCCGAAGAGGCCGACAAGCTTGCGGCAAAACAGTTAGCTGTGATGGTAAAAAGAGAAAATGGAAAGCTAAATACAGGATTTCTAACCACACCTGAAATATGCAGGCAGCTGGCGAAAAGAGGATATATAAAAGAGGCATATCAATTGCTATTGAATCCACAAATGCCAGGATGGTTATATGAGGTAAATCAAGGTGCCACAACCCTTTGGGAAAACTGGGATGGAATTCAGCCGGGAAAGGAACCAAAAGCATCTCTTAATCACTATTCTTATGGAGCTGTTGTAGGCTGGATTATGGATGGTGTATGTGGAATACACTATTGTGATGGTGAGCTGGTAATACAACCTGAAATATATATAGGGGATGATGCAAATGGACTTACTTCAGCAAAAGCAACGTATGATTCACCAGCAGGAAAAATAGAAATGGGATGGGATTATATTAACGAAAAAGTTCATATTCATCTATTTATTCCTGTAGGACTTGAAGCAAAATTAATCCTTCCAAATGGAACGCAGCAACGGGTTTTAGCCGGTGAGTATAACTATATGTGCTGACAAAATATGAATTATTAGAGGACTCTCTGTTTGGGAGTCCTTTTTTAGAATATAGATTAGCCCTGGAATAGGGGTGTATTATTTTACCATTGTCTAGTATTGTGTTTGGAATACTGAAAAGCAGCTTGTACCTAAGAAGGCATGAAAAGACTTAGGTTTTAGGAGGTAGTCAAATGAACTACGAACAATTTAAGG
>JAFYYE010000315.1 GCA_017557715.1 Pseudobutyrivibrio sp. | reverse complement strand
GAAAAGAAGTTCCTTGTGATGGTCAGTTATTTTATCGTGGCTACAATGTGCAGGATTTAGTTAAAAATCTTCCTGCCGAGCAGCACTTTGGTTTCGAGGAATGTTGCTATCTTTTATTATTTGGCACTCTTCCAACACAGGAACAGTTAGCAGATTTCAAGGGAATCCTTGCCCACTATCGCTCTCTTCCACCAAACTTTGTTCGCGATATGATTATGAAGAGTCCATCAAAGGATATGATGAATTCACTTGCTCGTTCAGTCCTTGCGCTCTACTCATATGATGATTACGCTGACGATACTTCAGAGCCAAATGTACTTAGACAGTGTCTTCAGCTTATTGCGAACTTTCCACTTTTATCTGTTTACAGCTACGCTGCTTATGATTATTACTACAATGAAAATTCACTCATCATACATCAGCCTAGGCCAGATTATTCAACAGCGGAAAATATTCTTCATTGTTTGAGACCAGACAGCAAATTTACACCTCTTGAAGCAAAGCTTCTTGATGTTGCGTTGATTCTTCATATGGAGCACGGTGGTGGTAACAACTCTACATTCACTACTCACCTTGTTTCATCTTCTGGTACAGATACATACGCTGCAATCGCTGCAGCACTTGGTTCACTTAAAGGGCCTAAGCATGGTGGTGCCAATATCAAGGTTGTAAAAATGTTTGAGGACATGAAGGCTCACTTAAAGGATTGGGAAGATGAGGATGAAGTATCTACATACCTTAGAGCATTGCTTCACGGAGAAGCCTTCGATAACGCAGGTCTTATCTACGGTATGGGTCACGCGATTTACTCTGTTTCAGATCCACGTGCTCTTACATTCCACTCGTTCGTAGAAAAGCTTGCTGTAGAAAAAGGAATGGAGAAGGAATACAACCTTTACGAAATGGTTGCAAAGCTTGCGCCAAAGATTATCGCAGAGGAAAGAAAGATTTACAAAGGTGTTTCACCAAACGTGGATTTCTATTCTGGATTTGTTTATCAGATGCTTGGCATTCCTGGAGAGCTCTTCACTCCTATCTTTGCAATTGTTCGTATTGCTGGTTGGAGTGCTCACCGAATGGAAGAAATCTGCCACAAGGGCAAAATCATGCGTCCTGCATACATGACAGTATGTCAGCACAAAAAATATATTCCAATCGAAGAAAGAATCGTAGATTAATCTTAAAAGAGGGTTCCGCAAACAAGCGGAGCCCTCTTCTTTTTACTCTATTGCTTATCCCAAAAAGCGACAGCTTTTTCAAGCCAACCAGCCGCCTTTGTCCTCTTGCCTAAGCCTATGCCATGTGGTATACCAAAATACTTTTCATATATGTGCTCGACACCCTTATCTGTAAGGGACACATCAAATACATCTGCATGTCTGCTGGCTGGCACTAAAACATCCCAACCACCTGAATACATAAATGTAGGTGGATAATCTTCTTCAATGTAATTCTTCACATCAAGAAGTTCTCTACCCTTTTTTATTCTTCTAAGTCCAAACATATAATAGCTTCCACGATTTGAAAGCCACACACCAAGTAAACCAATCCAAATATTCCAATATGGATGATGTAACCAGTCATTGACGCAAGTCCATGGATATCCCAAAAGAAGTGCCTTTGGTTTTGGAACATTGTAATCCATATAACCAATCTTATGGCTACCAAATATTCCAGCTAAATTTCCACCTGCCGAAAAACCGATAAGCGCATATCCATCAATAGTTACATTGAATTTTTCTGAGTTTTCCTTAATCAATGTAAGCGCTGTTCCTAAATCTTCCATTGGTGCAAAGGGCGCGCAATCACGTCCTGCTCTGTAATCAAGAACAAATGCATTTATGCCCATTCTGTTAAGTGCTGCAGCCACAGGATAGCCTTCCTGCTTAAGGCACACATGTGCATATCCTCCACCTGGAAGAATCATAACAAAACGATTATCTCTTGGATTGTCAGCTGGGAAAAACATAAGTCTAACATCTCTTTTATGCTTATCCTCTGCCATCTGCGCCAAAGAATAGACTGGCATCTGAATATATCTACCCTTGGATGTCAGTTCCTTTACGCGTGCTCTTCCGCCTTTAACATCATTTGCGATATG
>JAFYYE010000314.1 GCA_017557715.1 Pseudobutyrivibrio sp. | reverse complement strand
CTGAGCTCTTTGAGCTCTCTGAGCCTTTCTTGCTGCCATGTATGCCTTGAAGGCTGGAGCCTGCACAACTACGATAATAATAACGATGATAGCCTTAAATACTGGTGCCTTATCAGTTGAAACACCCATAGCAAGGAGTGTTGTTGTGATAGCCTGAATTGTGTATGCACCAATGATTGAGCCTGCAAGATTAAACTTACCACCACCAAGTGAGTTACCACCAAGAGCAACTGCAAGGATGGCATCAAGCTCGTAGTTAAGACCAATATTGTTAGAATCTGCTGAGTAGATTCTTGATGAAGCAACGATACCTGCAATACCAGCGCAAACACCGCAGATAACGTAGCAGATGAAGCAAATTACATCTGAGTTAATACCAGAAATTCTTGCAGCTCGTCCGTTGATACCAACTGACTGAATGTAAAGGCCAAGTGCTGTCTTTTTAAGAAGGATAGCTACTACTGCAATTACTGCTGCTGCCACAAATACTGGTGTAGGAATTGGACATCCTGGCAGGAAGTTTCCTAAGTACTTGTATGGCTCATATCTGATATATGTAATCTGGTTGTTGCAAAGAAGTAAGCCGATAGCGCGAGCTGCAGTGAATAAAATCAATGTAGCAACCATAGGCTGAATCTTGAGCTTTGCAACAAGTGCACCGTTCATAGCACCACTTACACCACCCATAAGTACACCAAAGAGCATACCTACAAGCATTGGCACTGCAAGTGTTGAAACTGAGTTGTTACCATAACCAGCAAGTAACATACAGCAGCTACATGCTGAAAGTGACATTACTGAACCAACTGAAATATCTGTTCCGGCTGAAACAGCTACTACTAATGTCTGACCTACTGCCAAAATCGCGATTTCAGAACCACGATTTAAAATATCAATTAATCTACCAAATAAAACACCGTTGTTGATACTGATTGCAAAAAAATCAGGCGACTTAATCAAGTTTATCAACAGTACCAATATCATACAGAAAATTGGCAAGAACAGTGGCTTCTTTGTAAGCTTTCTAAAATTCTCCATTATTCTCCACCTCCTGCGATAGCTGCCATTACTGACTCCTGAGTCATCTCTCCAGAGATTTCTCCAACCTGCGCACCGTCACGCATTACATACATTCTTGTGCAAGTACGAAGCATCTCTTCAATTTCAGATGAAATGAACACGATACTCATTCCCTCTTCCTCAGCAAACTTAAGGGCAAGCTTCTGGAATTCTGTCTTGGTACCGATATCAATACCTCTGGTAGGCTCATCCAAAATAAGGAAGTCTGGATGTGTGCATAACCATCTAGCCAAAATAACCTTCTGTTGATTACCACCAGAAAGCTGACTGATTGGAGTCTCTCTTGATGCTGTCTTAATCTGAAGCATGTCGATAAACTTATCAGCTATTTCAATTTGTTTTGACATAGGAATCTTTTTGAACATTCCGTTTCTAGCCTGAAGGGCAAGGATAATATTCTCCCTAACTGAAAGATCACCGATGCAACCATCCGCTTTTCTATCGTCTGGAAGGTATCCCATTCCAGCCTTTATTGCATCAAGTGGTTCTTTTATATTCAGCTCTTTTCCATTAACCTTTAAAGTTCCTGTCTGAGCCTTATCTGCACCGTAAATGCAGCGAACCATCTCTGAACGACCAGAGCCAAGAAGGCCAGTAACACCAACAACTTCGCCCTTCTTAATCTGAAAGTCAAATGGCTTAATAGTACCTTTATGACTAAGATTTTTTGCTTCAACAACCACATCGTCAGAAACATGTCCGGCTCCTTCTTTCTTAATAGATGCCAAATCGTCAAAATCTTTACCGAGCATTGCTGCTACAAGCTTCACTCGAGGCATTTCTTCTACTGAATACTCACCTGCGAACTCACCATTTCGAAGAACAGTAATTGTATCGCACACCTCGTAAACCTGCTCAAGGAAATGAGTTACGAATATAATTCCAACTCCCTTTGCTTTAAGGTCTCTCATAACCTTGAAGAGCTTCTCTACTTCGTTATCATCAAGTGATGATGTTGGCTCATCAAGAATAAGAACCTTACAATCCATATCTACAGCTCTTGCAATTGCTATCATCTGCTGAATCGCAAGAGAATAATTTTCAAGTGCAATTGTTACATCAATATTTAGTTCCAAACCATCCATTATTTCTTTTGCACGTTTATTCATTGTGCGCCAATCGATGGTTCCAATTTTTGTCTTTGGCTCACGGCCAATAAATAAATTTTCTGCTACTGTTAAGTTAGGGCAAAGGTTTACCTCCTGGTAAACTGTAGCTATTCCCTTTTCCTGGGCCTCCAATGTTGAATGGTTAATAACAGGCCCCTCAATTCCTGCAACATGTATTTCACCTGCATCTAATGAATACACACCTGTTAAAACTTTAATAAGCGTTGATTTTCCTGCACCATTCTCACCCATTAGAGCATGTATTTCTCCCTTTCTTAGAGTGAACTGCGCATGATCTAATGCTTTAACACCCGGAAAGGATTTGGATATGTCCCGCATTGTAATCAAAATATTTTCATCCATATTCTCTCCTCCTAAATAAATGGGGAAGGCGTTGGGCCTTCCCCCAGTTGTTTCTAGCTAAATTTTAGTATGAAGCCTGTGAAGCTGCATCTGTTACCTGGATAAGATCCTCTGTAACTTCTTCGCCTGCATTGTTTGTGTATGTGATTGACTTAAGAATGTCTTCTGCAACATACCATGGCTCTGTCATGAATGTCTGCTTAGCTACTGTCTCACCGTTCTTAAGGGCCTTAACGATGTCTGCACAGTAAGAACCCTGAAGTGGGTAGCACATGAAGTCTGCATTGATGTCACCTGACTGAACATACTCAAGACCAGCCTTGCAAGCATCGAATGAAATAAGGATTACGTCCTTGTCAACACCATAAGAAACACCAGCTGCCTTCATAGCATCCATAGCACCGAAAGCTTCGTTATCGTTCTGGCAAACAACTACGTTGAACTTACCTGCGTATGACTTGCAATAAGACTCCATAACCTGCTGTCCACCGTCCTGTGTAAAGTCACCATCCTGAGAATCAAGGATTGTCCATCCCTCAGCATCTGCGTACTTCTTGAAACCATCTGTACGTCCAATCTGAGCTGAAGATCCGTTAGAACCCTCGATAACAAGGATGTTAAGATCTGTAATGCCCTTAGCCTCTGCATAAGCCTTTAACCAAGCACCTGATGCAAGACCTTCGTTCATGAACTCTGAACCTACCCAAGAAACATACTTGTCAGAATCCTCGATTGTTCTATCGATAACGATTACTGGAATACCAGCATCCTCGCACTCTGTAAGAACTGTATCCCATCCTGTTGAAACGATAGGATCGATTACGATGTAATCAACGTCGTTCTGGATGAACTGTCTAACTGCCTCGATCTGCTTTGCAGAATCGTTATCGCAGTCAACGAACTGAAGATCATATCCGTTAGCCTCTGAGAAAGCATCCTGAACTGAATTTGTTGAAGCTGTTCTCCAATCTGACTCGTGACCTACCTGAGCGAAACCAACTGTGATTTTCTCTCCGCTGTCTGCTGCAGCTTCGCCAGCGTCTTCTGTCTCAGCAGCTGTATCTGCTGTTGTGTCTGCTGCTGTATCTGAGCTTCCGCAAGCTACCATTGATGCAGCCATAAGTGCTGTGAGCATTCCTGCTACTATTCTTTTTTTCATAAGGTTATCTCCTTCCTTCTCCTGCCAGGCCCCATTATTTTTCCTGGCCCTTTGTTTTTCTGATACTAATTTATCATTATGAATTTTTTACAACAATGAAATGGATATAAAAAAACCTCTTTCTATTTTTGAGATAATACCAATTTTCTCTTGGTAGGAATTTTGCATACCAATTTACTAATTAACGGGATTATCACATAAATTTGTTGAATATTTTTTTATCATAATGGGATAATTTTTTGATTGGTATGTTTTCATTTCCAACAATTTTCATACCAATTTTACACGGGGTATGCTACAATCAGTTTTAGATTCGTGGAAACTCTTTTAATTATGGGGGATAATTTTTTATGGTTCCAAAATATATAGTTCTTAAGGGTAAAATTAATGAGGATATTTTATCCGGCGTATATCCGCTAGATTCAAAATTACCTACCGAAGTTGAACTGGCTCAAATATATAATGTAAGCCGCTCTACAGTCAGACAGGCTCTAGAGCTTCTGGTAAACGATGGAATAATCAGCAAGAAATGGGGGAGCGGAAATACTGTCATTTCAAAAAACGACTCTTCAAAGAAAAGCACAGTGATGCTTCTTCTTCCTGAAATCAAATCACTTGCTGCTGCAAATCTTATAGAAGATATTTCCACAACATTGCTTAAAGAAGGCCTAACTGTTGAATGTCACGAAACTGTCCAACAGTTATCTATTGAAAGAGAGCATTTATCAACAATGCTGACTGAGATTTACTGCGGCCTTATCATCAGCCCAGCTCTTTCAGGCTTGCCATCCACTAATTCAGATATAATGCATCAGCTGTTAAAGAGACAGCTTCCTATTATATTTTTAGAAAGCGCCCCTTCCGGCATCTATAACACCACCGTAGTTGCTTCCAATTGCTATGATAAGGGCTATCAGATGGCAAGACGATTTATCAACTCCGGAAAAAAAGCATTAGGGGGAATCTTCTTACGTGACAGTGCTAGCTCTATCGCCAGCTTTTCTGGATTTGTTGATGCCATAAGAGATGCTGGTCTTTCCATTTGTGACTCCTGCTTTCTGTGGTGCAATTCCGTAGATCCTGTAGGCATCAACACTCGAAGCTCTGCATTCATAAATAAATTCCTCAAGCAGGCTCTCGAGTTGGTTGATGTGGTTTATCTTGATGATGACAGGATTTCCACTGATAGCGCTTTTCCTGTGGCTACCTGTCCACTGGAGCTTTCAAAATCACTTGGAAAAGAAACTGCAAGAGCATTCCTTGAATTAAAAAAGAATGGTAACACCAAAAGCATTGCCATTCCTTATCATTAAAATAATATTTAGATTAAAATCTTCTTTTTTCTATTATATCAGGTGTGAGGTTTTCACTTGTGAAACACTCTTCGTGCACATAAGTGATTTTAGGAACTGCATTTCCCTTCTCCAAGCGGCTTATTAGATTATAAATATATGGCCCTTGGAGCGGATTGCATTCCACCTCTACACTAATCTGTCCATTCAGACATAATACCAATGCAGAATTCATAGCATCAAAAGAAACTACCTTTATCCCACCTGCATTTCCATAAGAGGCCCCAGCTTCTTTAATTGCCTCAATTGCGCCAAAGGCTTCCTCATCGTTTTCGCAATACACCACGTCGATATTGTCGGCGCCGATTTCCTCCAAAGCCTGAGTCATTATTTCTCTTCCTTTAGCTTTGGTAAATTCACCGCAATCCTGAGCTACTATATTCCAGTTGCTGTGCTCCTCCACCGCATCCTCAATGGCCTTGGTTCGACCTATCTGAGCTGAGGAACCGATTGTTCCCTGTATGTGCACGATATTCACCTGGTCATCTTCATCTTCTGTTTCTTCAAAAAGCTTTTCTAAATTCGAAACCGCATACTCACCTTCAGCCTTAAAATCCGATCCCACGAAAGCTTTATACAACGACTCGTTTTCAACGACCACGTTTCTATCGCAAATGATTACTGGAATCCCCGCATCCTTTGCCTCAGAAAGCACTGTATCCCAGCCAGTTTCTATGATAGGACTGATAACAATATAATCGACCCCCTGTTGAATAAAGGTGCGAATATCTCTTATTTGATTATCCTGTTTTGAACGAGCATCTTTGTAAATCAGCCTATAGCCTCTGTCCTCGGTAAAGTTTTCTTTTACCGAATCTGTGAGCGCCACACGCCACGAAGATTCTGCTCCCGGCTGAGAAAAACCAACTACAATAATGTTACTGTTTTCCTCCTCTGATTCCTCAAAAGATGATTGCGTTCCACAAGCCGTAACCCCAACAGCCAACAGGGCCACCAGTACGCCCCTAATTATTTTTCTATACTTATACATTTACAATCCCCTTCTCATTGCTTTCTACTTTCGGAATTACAGCAGTGATTGTAGTTCCTACCCCCTCTGTACTTGATATTTTAAGACCATATTCATCTCCGTAAAGCAGCTGCATTCGCTGATGGACTGTTCTTAATCCAAAACCAATTTTCTCACCGTTTTCAATGGCGCTACGCATTTCAGCAAGACGTTCATCTGTCATTCCCGCACCATTATCCTTAACAGTAAGCTCTATCTTATCTCCCATATCAACAGCGCACACCTTAATCTGCCCCTTTTCACGCTGAAGCTTAATGCCATGATAGATACTGTTCTCCACCAGTGGCTGCAGGGTAAGCTTTGGAATAGAGTAAGCATAAAGACTCTCTGGAATATTTACCTCATAGTCCATACGATCCTGATATCTGGTTTTTTGAATGGACAAATAACTTAGAACGTGTTTCTGCTCCTCTTCGAGAGTAATAACATCCTTACCACGGCTCAAGCAGAATCTGAAGAAATCCGATAGTGCGCTAACCATTTCGATACTATCATCCTTTTTATCTGCCTCTATCAGCCAGATAATTGTATCCAAGGTATTGTATAGGAAATGCGGATTTATCTGGGCCTGAAGTAGCTCCAGCTCTGCATGTCTCTTTCTTCTCTCAGCCTTTTTGTTCTCCTGAATAAGAGAATTCAGCTGACCAACCATCTCCTCAAATCCATCTGACAATGTCTGTATCTCCACTGCCTTTGCCTCCACAGGAACATGCTTTTCAAAATCTCCATTTTGAATATCCTTTACACGGTTGGTAAGTTTTGTAAGAGGCATTGTGATTCTTTCTGTAAGATGTGATGTATATAAAGTAATTGCTATTACAAGCAAAACAAACAACCCTACTATGGCAAGTATTACATATTGAAGCTGCTCAGTCAGTTCCATCTGCAGCTGGCTCAGATGGGCCGATTCATAATATAAATAATCATACATGTAGGTCTGAATCAGCTCTGTCAAAATATAGATATTATTCTCAAGCTGAGTCATGCCCTCATCATATGAACCTGCGTTATCTATTTCATCCATTCGCTGCTCAAGAGTAATACACAAGTCTCTAACAGACTCTATGGCTTCTATACTTTTCTTCTGGGTGGTATGTGACAACAATGTATTAGCCAACTCTCTAGCCTTTTCAACCTCATCAATAGGCTTACCCTCTGAGTATGCACTATCACTGACGTAATAAAACATTTTCAAATCAACATCATTTTTGAAATTCTGGCTGAAGGCAGATGCTGCCGTAACATTCTGCAAGATAGTTCTATATTGAATTGAATACCAGCATAAAACGCCTATGAGTAAGGCAACAACTATACTCATAGGCACTAATGTGGCAGTTATAAGCTTACGCAGCATATTGCTGGTAGTAGACTTTTTTCGAATTGATTTATTTATTCTCATGCGCCCTGTCCCTTCGCTCTGAATTCCTTAGGACTAAGGCCATAAGTCTTTTTGAAGATATAACTAAAGTAATGTGGATCCTTGTAGCCAACCTGCTCTGCTATAACCTGAGATTTTTCCACCGTGTTAAGCAACATGTTCTTGGCATGCTCCATACGTTTTCCAGTCATGTATTCCACAAAGGTAGTCTTATTTTCTCGTGAAAACATTGCGCTAAGATAACTTGGTGAAATATTAACTTCCTTTGCAACCTCATTTAAGCTGAGATTACTGTCAGAATAATGCTCATCAACATATTTTATAGCAGCAGAAAGCTGAGATTTTGACTGAGTTCCCACTACGTTTTTACGTTTTGAAATTGCAATAGCAAACATCCGCTCCACCAAATCCATTACTGTCTCTGGCTCAACATTTTCTATTGCTCCTCTGGTGTTGGCATCCAATACTGCATTTGGATCCAATGAAAGCTTTCGCAAATAATCGCACACACTCATGTACATAGTCATGGCGAAGTACTTACTGAAGAGCACTGATTTCATGGCAGTCTTTGTCTGCTTATTAATGAGATTACCCAGGAATCCCTGTATCTCTGATTCCTCTGCATTTTCCAAAAATAGCTGAACTAATCTCTGGTCGATTGCGGCTGTATCACTTTCTTCATTGTTATTATTGATAGCCTCAATATCTGCATCCGTAAAGATATGACCTGACGGATTCATATATCTACAGCTCAATCTCTTGTTCGCAATCTGGCATGCCTTGGCAAACTCTGAAAATCTTGAAATACTGCCACTTTCTGCAAGATACCAATTTATCTCATCCTCATATACCATACAACGACGCTGGATATTTTCTATAAGTGTGGATGTGTGGCTGGCGATTGTGTCAGCATCTCCCTTTATGATGATGGCATAGGTATCCATGTTCCAATGGAAAACAATGTACTCTGGACAACACTTCAAAAACTGCATCAGCTGTTCTGACAAACGAGCCATGTGCTTAGAATAAACTGGCGCAGCTGTAACCTCGGTCATAGGAGAAAAATCCAACAGTACCAGATTATAATTTGTCGCATCAAGAGAAAGCCCCAGCTCTTCAGATTTCTCATAGACCTCT
>JAFYYE010000313.1 GCA_017557715.1 Pseudobutyrivibrio sp. | reverse complement strand
TGATAACAGCGAAGCAGTGTAAACATATTGTTGACTGGTGTCATTCTCGAAATCTTGATTTTTATCTTGAAAGTAATAATGGACTATTTGGTAGTGAGCATTTTGAGGAAAATTCTTTGCCAGTATTGCAGGAGTACTCATCACGTAAAGGCAGAGGCACTAACATAACCGTCCGTCAGATTTTTCCTGATATGATTTTTGATGGAGAGTTGTATCGCTCAGATGTAAATAAAGTATCTTTTGTTCTAAACAGTTATCAAGATCACTTAGATTCAATTGTAGAATTCCCTGATTTAACAGCAGGCACTTGGGGTGGTGCAGGTGAGAAGGCACTTTTTGGAGACTTAGGTGTAAAAGGAATATCTAAAAAACATGCAGTGGATGTTTTACTGGAGCACCTTGGCGTATCCCGAGAAGATACCGTAGCCTTTGGTGATGCAAAGGTAGACATTCCTATGTTTGAAGCATGTGGTTATTCTGTAGCCATGGGCTCAGGCGGTGAGGAATGTAAAGAAGCTGCAGACTATATTACAGATGATGTTGATAAAGATGGATTATACAAAGCTTTTGAATATTTAGAATTGATATAAGTAATATCTACAGAGGAGTTTGTTTGATTTTTAATTGTCATACAAATATATATTGGGTATAATAACTCTGTTCGAATTATTTAAGAATAAAGAGGTAACCATGAGAAAACGAGATAAATACTCGGTGCAGTTTTAATGCTGACAGCAGGTTGTACCGAGGTTATCAGTAATTGATGCTGTCACATATACTGCGCCGAATTAATTAACTAGATTCTAATTACTAAATATATAAGGAGCAGAATATGAACACAGAAAGAATAAATGAATTAAGAAAAGAATGGGAAGCTGAGGAGAAAATAGCTCATATCCATGGATGGGATTTTTCACATATCCACGGTCGCTATGAGGAGGAGGAAGACCTCCCTTGGGATTATGAAAGAATAATTGCTGAGTACCGCACCGACGACAAAAAGATGTTAGATTTTGACACAGGTGGTGGTGAGTTTTTATTATCCCTTAAGCACCCATATGAGAATACAGCAGCTACAGAAGGATTTCCACCAAATGTGGAATTATGTAAGGAAACACTTCTGCCTTTAGGCATTGATTTCAAGGCATGTAATGATTCTGCAAACATCCCATTTGAGGATGATTCTTTTGATTTAATTATCAACCGACATGGTGATTTTAATCCAGAGGAGACACACAGAATCCTTAAGCAAAATGGAATATTTATCACTGAGCAGGTAGGTGGCGACAATGACAGAGACTTGGTAGAGATGGTATTATCAGAGGTTCCAGCTCCATTCCCTGAGCTTAAATTATCTATTCAGAAAGAGAAATTTGAGAAGGCAGGATTTGAGATTATCAGAGCCGAGGAAGCATATCGCCCAATTCGTTTTTACGATATAGGTGCTTTTGTATGGTTTGCACATATCATTGAATGGGAGTTCCCAGGTTTTTCTGTAGAAAAATGCTTTAACAAGCTTTTAGAGATGCAGGAAATAGTGGATAAAAATAGAGTTTTAGAAGGAACTATTCACAGATATCTTATTGTTGCTAAAAAGAAATAATAAAAATGATATAATACTAGGCAGGGCTATATGCTCTGCCTAGTGGCATATATAGGGTACAAGGGAGATTTAAATAAAATGGAATTATTAAATGGAAGACCAGACAATACATCTGGAAGATTAGAAAAAGAAATTAGAACTTACGATTATCTCGATAATCTTGGAATAGAATATCAGCGAGTTGATCACGAACCAGCAGAAACAATGGAAGCCTGCAAAGCAGTGGATGAAGTGCTGGGGATTGAAATGTGCAAAAATCTTATGCTTTGCAATAAGCAGAAGACAAACTTTTATATGTTGCTTATGCCAGCAGATAAGAAGTTCAAAACAAAGGAGCTTTCATCTCAAATTAATTCCGCAAGACTTTCATTTGCAGGTGGAGAAGAGATGGAAAAATACTTGGATATTGTCCCAGGGTCACTTAGTGTAATGGGACTTATGAATGACCATAATAATGATGTAAGGCTTCTTATAGATGAGGATACTCTTAACGCAGAGTACATTGGTTGTCATCCATGTGTAAACACCTCAAGTCTAAAAATCAAAATGGATGATATCGTAAATACGTATCTTCCAGCTACAGGACACACATATACATCAGTACATTTGGTGGGAGAAGACTAATGATTGATTATAATATAAAAATAAATGGTCTGGATGTGGATGCTCATTATAGCGAGGAGAATGTAAAAGAGATTTTTTATCCGCTGTTAGAGCGTCTTACAGAACTTCAACGAGAAAAGAACAGACGCATCCTTGTAATGCTGGCAGCGCCTCCAGGGGCAGGGAAAAGCACCCTAGTTTCTTTTTTAGAGAAGTTGTCAAATGAGACTGACGGCCTTACTAAAATACAGGCCATCGGTATGGATGGATTCCATCGCATGCAGGATTATCTTACAAGCCATACTACTATAAGGGATGGAAAAGAAATAAAGATGGTTGAAATCAAGGGAGCACCAGAAACTTTTGACCTACCACTTTTAAAAGAACGTATTCAGATGGTTGCAGCAGGAGAGAATTGTGGCTGGCCAATCTATGACAGGACTTTGCATAATCCAGTTGATAACGTAATTACAATATCTGCGCCAATTGTTCTTTTGGAAGGAAACTATCTTTTATTGGATGAACTTGGTTGGGATGAATTAGCAAGTTATGCCGATTACACCATAAGACTAACGGCAGATGAAAATATGCTCAGAGAGCGCCTTATTTCTCGCAAGGCTGCCAGTGGAAATACAATAGAAGCTGCTACAGCTTTTGTAGATTATTCAGATATGGTAAATGTAAAAACTTGCCTGACGAAGTCTAAGAAGGCTGATTTAATCATTGAAGTCCAAGCTGATGATTCACTAAAGGTACTTGTGTAACAATTCATAATGAAGTTGACAAAAAACGGGCGACACCAACTCGAAATCACCTGATTCCTAGCTGATGCCGCCCCTGAAATTCGATCCCAATGGACTGTACCTCTCATTCAGCTTTATTTTTCATTGTTGCTGTCCATTTGAAAACTTTTAATCAGTGATGGACCTCATCATGAAATTGTCGCGTGTGTTAAATGTTAATCCTCTGGTGGACCATACCTCCATTTCCTAGATTTTAACAATTAACTTTGGTTTTAAAACTTAATCCTCTGGTGGACTATACCTCCAATCACTAAATTTTAATAAAACCATTTCTAAAAACTACTAACTTAATGTTTTGGTGGACCGTACCTCCCTTTCTGCTTTTTTTCTTAACATCTTTTGTACTTACCATTATAACGTGCGATTCTGAAATTGCAAGACAAAAATGATGTATACAAGATAATTGTCAGATAGTTCAATGTTCGATTAAGTGTTTTGTGAAAATTAACAATTGTAAAAAAGGCGATTCAAGTTCCATCCACTAAATGCAACAATTCCCTTGACTTCATACCTATAATTCCTTAGAATACTAAATGTTCGCAGAAGTGGCGGAATTGGCAGACGCGCAGGCTTCAGGTGCCTGTGGTAGCAATATCGTGTGGGTTCAAGTCCCATCTTCTGCATATATAACCTAGACACCTATGTGCCTAGGTTTTTTTATTCGAAAAAAAGGATATCCTTTTTTTCTAGGTAATTTGTTTTATAGAAGTGTTTCCCGTTGCATTATAGTACTTATATTACTTCATATTTGGGAGGCTAAAATGGGCACAATTCGAGAGATGATTGAGCAGATGGAAAGGGAGACTTTAAGCCCTTTTGCCACACTCAATGAAAATTCACGTGGCCGCGAAAAAGATGAGCCACAATGTGATATCCGTCCTCTATTTCAGAGGGATCGAGATCGAATTCTTCACAGCAAGGCATTTCGTCGTCTGAAGAATAAGACTCAGGTTTTTCTCACTCCGCAAGGAGATCATTACAGAACCAGATTATCTCACACTTTAGAAGTTTCACAGAATGCCAGAACCATTGCAAAGGCTTTGAGACTTAACGAGGATTTGGTAGAGGCAATTGCTCTTGGACACGATTTGGGTCACACCCCATTTGGTCATGCAGGTGAGGCTCAGCTTAATGCTATGTGTTCCACAGGCTTTGTGCACTCGGAGCAGAGTGTTCGAATTGTTGAAAAGCTTGAAAAGGGCGGTCAGGGGTTGAATCTCACATGGGAGGTTCGTGACGGCATTCGCAATCACCAGACGAGTGGTCATCCAGCTACTCCAGAGGGGCAGATTGTGCGCCTTTCCGACAAGATTGCCTATGTTAATTCAGATGTTGACGACGCTATTCGCGCTCAGATTCTTACTGAGGATGACATTCCTATGAGCGTCAGAAAGACACTTGGTATGACTTCAGCTGTTCGCTTGGATACTTTGATCCATGATGTTATCATCAGCAGCCAGAATAGCGCTGTGATTAAGATGTCACCAGAGATTGATGAAGCTATGACTGAGCTTAGAAATTTCATGTTCGCCAATGTCTACAAGGATTCCATCGCCAAGGTGGAAGAGGTAAAGGCAAAGCGCATGATTCGAGAGCTTTATGAGTATTACACCTATCACTTTGAGGAACTTCCAGACCGCTATCGTGCTATGGAGGATGAAGGCGAGTCTCAGGAGCGTATCATCTGTGATTATATTTCTGGAATGACAGATCAATATTGCATCACAAAATTCAATGAATACTTCATGCCAAAAGCATGGATTGTTGATGGATTTTAATAATATACATGTAAGTTAGGGAGAATAATGGCATTTTATCCAGACGAGATTATCGAGGAGGTGCGTAATCGCACCAACATCGTTGATGTAATCTCACAATATGTTAACTTACAAAAAAAGGGCAGCCAGTATTTTGGTCTTTGTCCCTTTCATAATGAAAAAACTGGTTCATTTTCAGTGAGTCCGCAGAAGCAGATGTATTACTGCTTCGGTTGTGGCAAGGGAGGAAATGTATTCAGCTTCCTAATGGATTATGACAATATGACCTTCAAGGAAGCGGTAGAGGAGCTTGCTCCTAAATGTGGAGTTACATTACCTCAGCGTGAAATGACGGCCCAGGAGAGGCAGAAGGCAGATAGGCGCAGCCGATTGTTTGAAATCAATAAAGAGGCGGCGGCTTATTATTATAAGATGCTTCGCTCCGATGCTGGCAAGCAGGCCATGGATTATTTCACGAAGCGAGAGCTTACTCCAGATACCATGCACAAGTTCGGGCTTGGTTGTACCAGCAAATATTCCGATTCCCTTTATAAATATCTTAAAGGCAAGGGCTACGAGGACAATATCCTTAAGGACTGCGGCCTCATCACCATCGATGAAAAGCGTGGCGGGCATGATAAATTTTGGAACAGAGCAATGTTTCCAATTTTCGATGCCAACGGTAAGGTGGTTGCCTTCGGTGGCCGAGTGATGGGTGAAGGTGAGCCTAAGTATTTGAATTCTCCAGAAACGGAGATTTTCAACAAGTCTAAGACTTTATTCGGTTTATATTTCGCTAGAAAGACCAGACGAGAACAGTTTATCCTTTGCGAAGGATATATGGATGTAATTTCCCTGCACCAGGCAGGTTTTGATAATGCAGTTGCATCTCTAGGTACAGCCCTTACAGAGGGGCATGCCGGTATGCTAAAGCGCTATGTTAAGGATGTTTATCTTAGCTATGATTCCGATGGCGC
>JAFYYE010000312.1 GCA_017557715.1 Pseudobutyrivibrio sp. | reverse complement strand
GAATAAAATAACATTTTGGGATAAATCGAATGGTTTTTTTTACAGATTTAATACGGACTATCAATTATCATCACATATGAATCCGTTGGACCTTTTAGTAGGGATTATACAGGTTGAAAAGGAATTAAAGAAAAGAAATATAGAAAATACTGTCATTGATCGAATTATAAGTACTTATCTTATAGGGATAGGGATTATGGAAATGAGTCTCTGTAATCAAGATAATGTAAATAAATCATTTTATGAAAAGTCGGCAAATTATCTTAGGGGGAAAAGTGCAACTCTTAAATCAGAGACATATGAAATGTATAGAAAAAAGTGGATTTCATTATCATATGAGTCAAAGTGGTTTGACAAGATTGGTAATTATGAAATTCAACTCAGAGATAATAGAGATGAGTTGTTAAAGCAAGTCAAAAGTTTGGACAAACCTATTGTTGTATGGGGAATGGGAAAAAGAGGAAGAGCATTTATAAAATTTGCTTTTGAAAATGAAATAGATATTTGTGCTATCTGTGATAAAGAAAATTCTGAATGTGGTTCATATGATGAGTACAATAATGCAATAATTAGCACAAGCGAAGTTCTGGATATGAAAGATGTTGTGATAGTGGCTACAACAAATCAGATTTTTAGCGATTTAAAAAGCGTTGCAAAAGTAACTGTTATACCGTTGCAAATTTATTGTGAACTATAGACATAGTAATTATTGTTTGTGGAGGTCGACATGAGTAGCAATAAGAGCGATGTATATATATATGGAGCGGGAAGTTTCTTTGAACACCATAAACACAATGTTTTTTCGCTGTTTAACGTTTTGGGAATAATAGATAAAAATAAAAGTGAAACAAATGTTGATGGCGTTAAGGTAGTGCATAATTTTCAGGAATACAAGCTGCAAGAAAATCAAGCTGTCAAATTGCTTTTAATGGTTGAAAAACCACATCTATTATTTGAGATACTTAGCGAATTTAGGGCTAATACTATAAATGGCAATAATGTTTTACTAGGGATAAATTTTTTTGGAGTATTAAGTAAATATTATTCATTTTATTTGTCAGAAAACATGGAATTATCGGTCGCTCAAAAGGGCGGTAATAGTATTTTTCAAGTTTCCGATGAACAAAATTATATTAATTTATTAAAAGAGAACACAAAACAAATAGTGTCCCAGAGAGGTGAAGCCTATAAAACTGCATTACGTGAATTGTATAAAGATGAAATAAACATTATGTGGATGGATAACCGACTGTGGTGTGCTGATCATGATGCGGATTTGTACTATCGGTTTTTTGATTCTGGTTTTTTTAATTGGGGATATGCTCTGATGTATTCTCTGGTTGTAATTAATAAATTTAATTCACCTGAAGTGCTTGATATAGCATGTGGAGATGCTTATTGGTATAGGAATGTATATAAGAATATCGAAGGGCTAAAGTATACTGGATGTGATATAAACGATGGTTTTATAAGAAAGGAAACTGGCTTGTGTAATTGCATAGAGCCTAGTTATGAAAAGTGTGATATAAGAGAGAAAATACCATATCCAAGATTTAAAAAGTTCTTTGATGTAATCCTTTGGATGGAATCATATTGTGTTTTTACTGATGATGACCATATAAAAATAATAAGAGACGCTAAGGAAAGGCTTGGAGAAAAGGGAATCTTTTTTGTTTGCGATTATTTCTCGACAAAACAACAGAGTCCTTGGATTTATAGTATTAACTCAGCAAATAGTAAGGATAAGCTTTACGCTGAATTTAAAAAAGAGTTTAAGAATATATCAATCTTTATAGACGAAAAAGCTGAGTTTTTTTGTTTGTTTGCATCTGATGGGGATATTCCTGTCTGGTTTAGCCCATCAGAGAAAGGAGTTTAAATGCTATTATCATTATGTATGCCAACAAACGGGATTACGGAGTGGGTACTCCCTGCATTAGATAGCGTATACGATTCAGGTGTTGATTGTTCTTTGTTTGAAGTAATAGTCACAGATAATGGTGATAATGCTGAGTTTAAAAAGCTGATGCATGATTATGCAAGCAAGCATAGTAATTTGATATATAAAGAGACGGATGCATATATGTTTGACAATCAGCTTGAAGCATTGAAATTAGCCAGTGGTGATTATTTAAAGTTTATGAATCACAGAGCGATTTGGTTACCAGAAAGACTCCAGTATATGATTGATTTTTTAGAAGAATACAAGGATGACGAGGCAGTAATCTATTTTTCTAATGGCGTTCTAGGGTGGGGACCAAATTATAACGAATATGATAATTTTAATGATTTTGTGGCTAATTTAGGAGTATACGGCACATGGACTACAGGTGTAGGAATATGGAAGTCACAATATGAGAAAGTAAGAGAAAATCTAACATATGGAACGATTTCTCCTCATGCAGAAATCTTATATGCAGAGAGAAAAGCAAAAAAATATGTAATAAATGATAAGTACTGGATGAAAGAAGTTTCAGATGATGCCACCAAAAAAGGAAAATATGATCTCTATAAAGCTTTTTCACTCGATGAACTTATTTTTACGATAAATCTTTATAGAGATGGTGATATTACGGCTGAGACTTTAAAAAAAGTAAAGGATAGTTTTAGAAGTTTCATAATAAGGTGTTATCAAAGTTACAATTTGGAAAAATGTCCATGTTCTTATGATTTGGATGGTTTTGATAAGTATGTAGGAATCTTTTTTGACAAGGACGAAATTAAAAGAGAAGCAGCTTTAAATTTAGAAAAAATATCTGATTAAAGTCAGTATAATGGACGAATTATGAATGATGGAGATTTTATCAAAACATGTACATCGAAACTTGACAAAGCTATGAAAATGGCCCATGGAAGAGCTATTTGGATTTATGGTGCAGGGCGAGGGGGACATATCCTTCTTAAAATACTGACTGAGTCAAATATAAAAATCAGTGGCTTTTCAGATAAAAATGCCGACAACATAAAAAATATAGAAGGCTATTCTGTAGTAAAAGTTACATCATTGAATCCGGATAAAGATTTTCTGTTTATTAGTTTTATGGGGTGTGAGACAGATGCCTATTCAGAATTGATGCTACAGGGTTTTACAGTGCGTGATATGTATGCTTTTTCTACCGGATGCGATGGGAGGTACCCTGTGGAAGATATCACCTATAACGGATGTAGAGTAGGGAGATATACATATGGATATAAGACATTGATGGAATGGTTTTCTAACGTCGAGTCTATAGGAAGATATTGTTCCATTGCACCTACTGCAAGGATTGTTCTCAATCATCCCATAGACTGTGTAAGTACACATCCTTTTTTAGATCACCCTTGGTTTAATGACTGGGAAGATTATGCTGAAGTCTATGAGTGTTCAGAAAAATATGGAAGAAACGTAGAGAATCATTGGAAGTACGAAAGTAAAATTAGAAATAATAACTCAGTAGTTATTGGTAACGATGTGTGGATAGGGGCCAATGTAATTATCTTACCAGGAGTTAAGATTGGTGATGGTGCTATTGTTGCTGCTGGTGCAGTGGTAAATAGTGACGTAGATAATTATGCAATTGTAGGAGGGATACCAGCGCATACATTAAAATATAGGTTTGCTCAAGATATTATAAATAAAATGCTTGAAATACGATGGTGGGATTGGGATGAAGAGAAGATTAAAAATAATCTTGAATTATTCTATCAGCCAGAATTATTTGTGAATAGCTTATTGTAGAGGTAAAAGTATACGTATGAAAAATGTATTGCTAAAGTGGAAAGATTCCAAATTCTTATTTAATAACCTCAAAAATATTGAAGGATTAAAGATTATTGGAGTTACCGATAGGGTGACAGAAAAAGAATTGGATGAATCGATAAAGGCAGCTGGCATAAATGAAATTTGCGACACGTTACATGCTGCAAATTTGTACTTAAATGGAAAATGTGACGCAATAATTGTATCTGCAAGGTTATTCATTCGTACGTTGGAAGAAATCGCAAATGAATTTATAGATTTTGGAGTAAAAGAAAGCGATATAGTTATTGCTTCAGACGAATTCTTTGAAGAGCCAGATGAAAAATGGCTCATAAGCTGGAATAAATATTATCGACTACCTTACTTAGAATATCATGTCGCGGACCATTGTAATTTGAATTGCAGTAGTTGTGTACATTTTTCTCCATTAGTCAAGGAACCAACTTTTACAGATTTCGATAAGCTGGAATGTGATTTGATGCAACTTAAAAGAAAGGTCCATTATTTTGATGCAATACGTATTTTAGGAGGGGAGCCTCTTCTGAATGATAGACTTAGCGATT
>JAFYYE010000311.1 GCA_017557715.1 Pseudobutyrivibrio sp. | reverse complement strand
CGTGAATGTGCAAAGGGGCATATGTCAAATGACATGTGCCCCTTTTTTGTATTAAAAAACGCATTTACGTTAATAATCGAAAAGGAAGGTAATGGTATGATGGAACGAAAAAAATTAGTAGCAATGATAATGACACTGGTAGTTGCTATGGCAATGATGACAGGCTGTGGTTCAGCTTCTGGTTCAGCAAAGGCTGGAGAGTATGAGGGCGAGTTAATCATGGCAACCAATGCTACATTCCCACCATACGAGTTTGTGGAGAATGGAGAGTACGAGGGAATTGATGTTGAAATAGCAGAAAAGATTGCCGAAGAATTAAATCTTGAGCTTGTTATTGAGGATGTGGAGTTTGGTTCAATCATAGCAGGTGTAGAGAGTGGGAAATATGATATGGGAATGGCTGGCATGACAGTTACAGATGAGAGAAAAGAGAGCGTAAACTTTTCTGAAACATATGCTGTAGCAGTTCAGTCAGTAATCGTTCCAGCAGGTTCAACAATTAAATCAATCGATGATATTTCTGCTGATACAAAGATTGGTGTGCAGCAGGATACAACAGGTGATATATACGCTACAGATGATTACGGCGATGAGGCTATTGTTCGTTATAAGGCAGGCCCAGATGCTGTGCAGGCACTGGCTTCAGGAAAGGTTGATTGTGTAATCATAGATAAGGAGCCAGCAAAGGCTTATGTAGCAGCAAATGATGGACTAGAGTTGCTTGAATCAGCATATGCTGAGGAGGAATATGCAATCTGCGTTGCAAAGGGAAATGATGAGCTTCTTGAAAAGATTAACACAGCCTTGGCTAAGCTCAAATCCGATGGAACTATTGATGAAATCGTAAGTAAATATATTTCGGCTGAGGACTAAAGATGATGTGGCTTAGTAATTTTATTTCAGATTTCAAATTTGTTTTTCTGGAGAGTGAACGCTATAAGCTAATTATCGAAGGATTATTCGTAACACTTGAAATTACACTGTTTGCGGTGCTAATCGGTATAGCACTTGGAACCGTGGTAGCATCTATTCGCTCAACCTACGATAAGAACATTGAAAGTCTGAAGAAGAGGAAAAATTTAGGATACTACATATTATGTGTTTGTAATGTTATCTGCAAAATCTATCTGACAGTAATCAGAGGAACACCTACTGTAGTGCAGCTTTTGATTGCTTACTTTATCGTATTTGCTACATCAAACAATGATGTACAGATAGCGGTTTTTGCATTTGGAATTAACTCGGGAGCCTATGTGGCAGAAATCATCCGTGCAGGAATCATGGCGGTGCCAGAGGGACAGTTTGAGGCAGGTCGTTCATTGGGATTCAATTATGTTCAGACTATGTTTCACATAATCATCCCACAGATGGTAAAGAATGTTTTGCCTGCTCTTTGCAACGAGTTCATCGTATTGATTAAGGAGACATCAATTGCAGGTTATATCGGAATTACGGATTTAACAAAGGCTGGAGACTTAATAAGAGGTCGCACATTTTCGGCGTTCCTTCCACTTTTTGGAGTGGCATACATTTACCTTATGTTAGTACTTGTATTGACATATCTAGTTGGAAAGCTGGAAAGGAGGTTACGGGCTAATGAAAGATAACAAAATTATTCGAGTGGAGAATCTGAAGAAATATTATAAAGGAGGAACCATAAAGGCTCTTGATAATATTTCTATTAATGTAGACGAGGGCGAAGTTGTAGTAATTATCGGACCTTCTGGTTCAGGAAAATCCACATTACTTCGTTCATTAAACTTACTGGAGATTCCGACAGATGGAAATATTTTTGTAGATGATGTTTTAATTACAGATCCAAAGACGGATATTAATAAGCATCGTCAAAAAATGGGAATGGTATTTCAGCATTTCAATCTGTTCCCTAACATGAACATATTAAAAAATCTTACTATAGCACCAACCAGACTTTTAGGTAAGTCTAAGGATGAAGCTACAGAATATGCAATGGAGCTTTTGGAAAGAGTTGGTTTGGCAGATAGGGCGACGGCTTTCCCAAGCCAACTGTCAGGTGGTCAAAAGCAACGTATCGCAATTGTCAGAGCCCTTTGCATGAATCCTAAGATTATGTTATTTGATGAGCCCACATCAGCCCTCGATCCAGAAATGGTAGGAGAGGTTTTGGATGTAATGAAGGAGCTGGCTGCCCAAGGAATGAGCATGGTGGTTGTTACCCATGAGATGGGCTTTGCAAGGGAAGTAGCAGACAAGGTAGTCTTCATGGATGCAGGTCAGTTGATTGAGCAGGGAACTCCAGAGCAGATTTTTGAGCATCCACAGTCAGAAAGACTTAAAACATTTTTAGACAAAGTAATATAGGAGAAAGCAAAGGCGCTTAACATTGTAAGAGATGTAGTGCCTTTTTATTTTGGAAAAATGTTGGAAATAAATGAGGAAATGTTGCAGCTGACCAAGAAAATGGTGGCTGTAAGCAGTGTAAATACTACAAAGGG
>JAFYYE010000031.1 GCA_017557715.1 Pseudobutyrivibrio sp. | reverse complement strand
GATAGTAGTACTGCTTGATATGCGCAGAATCAAAAGAATACCAATGACAGATGCTCTAAAGAGCGTAGAATAACGCTTTTTTATCAGGACGTCCTCCTTATGAGGGCGTCCTTTTTGAATGACAAAAATCGTTTTATAACATAATTCTTGTTGACAAATTGAAATTTATGGGGTAGATTCTATCTGAAAGGTTAGTATAGACTAACAGAAGATAGGTATATCTAATAAGGAGGAGATAATGAAAAATCAAAATAGCAAAGGGGTAATAAAAAAATTATTCGTATATGCGAAGAATCACAAGTATCTTACCATTGCTTCATGGATTTTGGCAGCTATATCAGCACTTTTAGCGTTAGCGCCATTCTACTACATATGGGCAATTATTAGAGAGGTAATTGAGGTGAGACCTGATTTTTCACAGGCAGTGCACATCAAGGCATATGGTTGGACCGCAGTTGGAATGTCCCTCCTTTCAATGTTGGTATACATAGCGGCGTTGATGTGCTCTCATATTGCTGCCTTTAGAGTTCAGGTAAATATGAGAGTTGCAATGATGGAACATATCATGAAGCTTCCTATGGGATACATTGAGTCAGAGGGAAGCGGAAAGATTAGAAAGATAGTGGCAGATTCAAGTGCTGCCACAGAAACATTTTTGGCTCACTCACTTCCAGATAAAGCGGTAAGCTATGTCACTCCGGTTGGTCTAATCTTTATGCTGGTTTATTTTGATTGGAGAATTGGATTAATTTGTCTTATTCCTGCACTTTTAGCCTTTTTATCTATGGGCTTTATGATGGGCGATAAGATGAAAAAGGCTATGTCAGAGTATCAGGATGCCTTAGGAGAGATGACATCAGAGGCAGTGGAGTATGTAAGAGGTATTCCTGTTGTTAAGACTTTTGGACAGACAGTATTTTCTTTCAAGCGCTTCAAAGAAGCCATTGATAAATATGAGGCATGGACAGTTGGTTACACCACAGCGGTAAGAATTCCTATGACTGCTTTTGTAACCTTGGCAAATGCAGTTTTTGCAGCACTTGTTGCTTGCGCCTTTATTTTCGGTGGAAATGGTATCGCAAATACGTTTATATTTAACATCCTTTTCTATATTATCATCACACCAATCCTTACAGTTACACTTATGAAGGTGGCATACTCAGGTGAGAGCGAGATGATTGTAATGGATGCGTTAAACAGAATGGATTCTATTCTTGCTGTCGAGCCCCTTCCTGAGGCAAGTAATCCAAAGACACCTAAGGATGCAGGCATAGTTCTTGATAATGTTAATTTCTCCTATGATGATAAAAAGGGAAATGCCATTGACGGAATTAGTCTTTCAATTACTCCTGGTGAGCACATCGCATTCGTAGGACCATCTGGTGGTGGAAAGACAACACTTGCTTCACTTATTGCAAGATTCTGGGATGTGAAAAGCGGTTCTATCAAAATCGGGGGCGTGGATGTAAAGGATATTGCTACACCAGACTTGATGCAAAATGTATCCTACGTTTTCCAAGATAGTAAGCTTTTGAAAATGTCTATTTTGGAAAATGTCAGAATGGGGAATCCTAATGCTACTAATGAGCAGGTTGTGCAGGCACTAAAGGATGCCCAGTGTATGGATATCATTGAAAAATTCCCAGAGGGAGTTAACACAATGATTGGAACAGAAGGTGTGTATGTTTCCGGAGGAGAAGCACAACGACTTTCCATTGCAAGAGCATTTTTAAAGAACGCACCAATTCTTATTTTAGATGAAGCTACCGCATTTGCGGATCCAGATAATGAGGCAAAGGTGCAGCAGGCTTTTGCAAATCTTTCTAAGGACAAGACGGTGATTATGATTGCTCACAGACTTTCAACTGTTGTGGATGCAGATAAAATTTGCGTTCTCTCTGGTGGAAAAATTGTAGAAAGCGGTACACATGAAAGTCTTATAAAAGAAGCTGGAATTTACAATCACATGTGGTCAGAGTATAACAAGTCAATCAATTGGAAGGTAGGTAAGGGAGCATGAGATTAGAAGAAAAGTTACAACACAAATATGCCCTTTCTGAAAAAGGTGCAAAGGATATGGTAACAGCATTTGTGGCTTGTACAATTGGAAATCTTGCCCAGATGCTACCAGTAGGAGTTTTGTTTTCTTTTTCATCTGATTTGTTAAGTGGAAAATCTCCTGCTGAAAGACCTGTGTTTTATATTGTAGGAATTCTGATTTGCCTTGCAGCAGTATTTATATCTCAGTATTACCAGTACGGTGCAACCTTCTATTCTACATATATAGAAAGTGGCGTTAGAAGACGAAGCCTTGCTGAAAAGCTTAGAAGAATTCCACTTTCCTTCTTTGGGAAAAAGGATTTAGCAGACCTGACTAACACAATCATGATGGATTGTGCAATTATTGAGACGGCTTCATCTCACTGGCTTCCAGAATTGGTTGGCGCCATGATATCTACTGTCATTATCGTAATCAGCTTATTCTTCTTTGACTGGAGAATGGCTCTTGCAGCAGTGTGGGTAGTACCAATTTCATTCTTCATAGTTTTCTATTCCAGAACAATGATGCACAAGCTTAACAGAAAAGGAAGCAGATATAAAGTTGCATGCCTTGATGGAATTCAGGAAGCTTTAGAGACTGTCAGAGATTTAAGAGCATACAATGCACAGGAAGCATACATGGTCGGACTTACAAAAAAGATTAAGGCTGTGGAGACTCACAACATTGTATCCGAGTTTGCTAATGCAGCATTCGTATGTAATGCGCAGATGATTCTAAAATTTGGAATAGGAACTGTAGCGGTTGTTGGATCATCACTTCTTATAAAGGGAGAGATTAACGTAATTACGTTTTTCAGGTACCTTCTTGTAGTGTCAAGAATGTATGAACCACATCAGATTTCATTACAGAATTTTGCAGCACTTATCGCAACAGACACTCAGTGTGAAAGAATGGATGAAATCCTTTCCCATCCGGAACAGACAGGTATTTCGCAGTTATCTAATGACGGATATGATATTGAGTTTAAGAACGTTAAGTTCTCCTACGAGGAGGGCGAGGCTGTTCTTCGTGATGTAAGCTTTGTAGCAAAGCAGGGTGAGGTAACAGCACTTATTGGACCATCAGGTGGTGGCAAGACTACAGTGTCAAGACTTGCTGCAAGATTCTGGGACATCGACAGCGGAAAGATTACTGTTGGCGGAATGGATGTATCAAAGATTGATCCAGAAACACTTTTATCAATGTATTCTATCGTTTTCCAGGATGTAACTCTTTTCAATAACTCAGTTTTAGAGAACATCAGAATTGGTAACAAGGACGCAACAGATGAACAGGTTATGGCTGCAGCAAAGCTTGCCCACTGTGATGAGTTCGTGGAGAAGTTACCTGATGGCTATAACACATTGATTGGTGAGAATGGTTCAGAGCTTTCTGGCGGTGAGCGTCAGCGTATTTCCATTGCCAGAGCATTCCTTAAGGATGCCCCAATTATCCTTATGGATGAAGCCACAGCTTCCCTTGATGTTGACAATGAATCACTCATTCAGGAAGCCCTTTCAGCTCTTATTCAGGACAAGACAGTTCTTGTTATCGCACACCGCATGCGTACAGTAGATGGTGCAGATAAGATTGTTGTTCTGAAAGATGGTATCGTAGCAGAGCAGGGTTCACCAGAACAGCTTCACGGAACCAAGGGAGTGTATGCTCATATGCTTAATAAGCAGATGGTAACTGATGGGTGGAAATTGGCATAAAAAACCTTAAATAATTGTGAAATTACACTTGACAAGTTAGCACGCGCTAACTATACTTAGTAATGGTTAGTGGCTGTTAGCAGCTGCTAACCATATTTTAG
The DNA here is from genome assembly GCA_017557715.1 of Pseudobutyrivibrio sp. Lineage (GTDB taxonomy): Bacteria > Bacillota > Clostridia > Lachnospirales > Lachnospiraceae > Pseudobutyrivibrio. Next base: position 3,326 of record JAFYYE010000031.1, on the reverse strand, counting down.
GGTATACGGTTAGTGATTGCTAATCGAAATTAGATAAATAAAAGCGAGGAAATGTATGATGCCATTGATTTATGCAGAACCAGGGGAACCTCAGATAATTAAAAAAATCGGTGGTAGCCCTGAGGTGAAAAAACATTTGGAACACCTAGGCTTTAACGTAGGCGGTGAGGTTAGCGTAGTGAGTACACTTGGCGAGAATCTTATCGTAAAGGTTAAAGAGAGCAGAGTGGCAGTCAGCGATGAACTGGCGAGAAAAATTATGATTTAGTAAGAGGAGGAATAATCATTGAAAACATTGAGAGATGTAAAAATCGGAGAGACAGTTACTGTCGTAAAGCTGCATGGTGAAGGCGCTGTTAAGCGTAGACTTATGGACATGGGTATTACAAAGAATACATCAGTATTCGTACGCAAGGTAGCACCACTTGGTGACCCAATCGAGGTTACAGTTAGAAATTATGAATTATCACTTCGCAAGGCTGATGCGGAAATGATAGAAGTGGAGGAGAATTAATTATGAGCATAACAATTGCACTTGCAGGTAACCCAAATAGTGGTAAGACCACATTGTTCAATGCACTTACAGGTTCAAATCAGTTCGTTGGTAACTGGCCTGGTGTTACAGTTGAGAAAAAGGAAGGTAAGCTTAAGGGACATGATGACGTAGTTATCACTGATCTTCCTGGTATCTACTCACTTTCACCTTATACTTTGGAAGAAGTTGTTGCCAGAAATTATCTTATCAATGAGCGTCCAGATGCTATCTTAAATATCATCGATGGAACAAACCTTGAGAGAAATCTTTATCTTACAACACAGCTTACAGAACTTGGTATTCCAGTAGTTGTAGCTGTTAACATGATGGATATCGTTAGAAAAAATGGCGACCAGATTCACATTGATGAATTATCACGTCAGTTAGGCTGCAAGGTTGTTGATATTTCTGCTCTTAAGGGCGACAAGACAGCAGAGGCTGCAGAAGAGGCTATCAAGGCAGCTAAGAATGGCAAGACAGTTCCTCTTCATACATTCTCAGGTCCAGTTGAGCATGCAATCGCTCATATTGAGGAAGCAGTTGTTCACAATCTTCCAGACGAGCAGCAGAGATGGTATGCTATCAAGGTATTCGAGCGTGATGATAAGGTTTTAGAGCAGTTAAATATTGCTGCTGATAAGCTTGAACATATTGAAAAAGATATCAAGGCTGCAGAAGCTGAGATGGATGATGATTCAGAGAGTATTATCACAAATGAGCGTTATGTTTACATCGCTCAGGTAATTAAGTCTTGCTACAAGAAAAAGAACGAAGGCTCTCTTTCAGTATCAGATAAGATTGATAAGGTAGTAACTAACAGATGGCTTGGTCTTCCAATCTTCGCAATCGTAATGTTCCTTGTATATTGGATTGCTATGGTAGGCGTAGGTGCACCTGCTACTGATTTTACAAACGACAATATCTTTGGAGATGGATTCCACCTCTTTGGTATGGATGGAGGATATGCTGATATCGCAGAAAGCTATGCAGATGCTTCAGCTATCGTTGATGGTTATGACGTATATGTAGAAGAAAACGGAAGTACTCCAGTTGATGAGTTCACATATGAAGTAGAAGATGAGGAGACACTTGAAATTTCTGAGGAGACAGCTAGCATTGCTGATTACGAGGCAGCTGTAAAGACTCTTGAAGAAATCGGTGACGAGCCAGATCCTTCAGAGTACGGCACTTGGGTTCCTGGTATCCCAGCTCTTGTAGAAAAAGCTCTTGATGCTGCAAATACTGCTGATTGGCTTAAGGGACTTATCCTTGATGGTATTGTAGCTGGTGTAGGTGCAGTTCTTGGTTTCGTTCCACAGATGCTTGTACTCTTCCTTATGCTTGCATTCCTTGAGGCATGTGGTTACATGGCAAGAATCGCTTTCGTTCTCGATAGAGTATTTAGAAAGTTTGGTCTTTCAGGTAAATCATTTATCCCTATGCTTGTTGGTGTAGGTTGTGGTGTTCCTGGTGTTATGGCCAGCCGTACAATCGAAAACGAGCGTGACAGAAGAATGACAATCATGACAACTACATTTATTCCTTGTGGTGCCAAGGTTCCATTCATCGCTATGATTGCCGGAGCTATCTTTGGTGGCTCAGCTTGGGTTTCAACATCAGCATACTTTATTGGTATGGCAGCAATCGTTATCTCAGGCGTAATGCTTAAGAAGACAAAGATGTTCGCAGGCGATCCAGCACCATTCGTCATGGAGCTTCCTGCATATCATATGCCAACACTTGGAAACGTACTTCGTTCAATGTGGGAGCGTGGCTGGTCATTTATCAAAAAGGCTGGTACAATCATTTTACTTTCAACAATCGTTGTTTGGTTTACAAGCTACTTTGGATTTACAGAGGATGGTTTCCGTATGCTTGCAGAGGATGAGCTTGAGTTCTCTATCCTTGCTAAGATTGGTAATGCTATCGCTTGGATCTTCATTCCACTTGGATGGGGTAACTGGCAGGCAGCTGTTGCATCAATCACAGGTCTTGTAGCTAAGGAGAACATCGTAGGTACTATGGGTATCCTTTATGGCGGTGGAGAGTTGACTGCATGGCAGGCATTATCTATGGCATTCACAGGTGTAACAGGCTTCTCATTCCTTGTATTCAATCTTCTTTGTGCACCATGTTTCGCTGCAATTGGTGCAATCAAGCGTGAGATGAACAATGCAACATGGACATGGTTTGCAATCGCATACCAGTGTGGATTCGCTTATGTAGTAGCATTAATGATTACACAGTTTGGAAATGCATTAACAGGTAATGTAAATATTATTGGTCTTATCGTATCAATTGTATTATTAGCAGGTATTATCTACATGCTTTTCTTCAAGAAGTACAAAGAGGCATCAAAGCTTGAGATTGCCTAGCATCTTGTTTTTTATCAGAAAAACAAGATGTGTAAATACCAAGAAAATAGATTTATCTATTTTCTTGTCTGGCAAAGCCAGATTTCTGCTGGCAATTCCTTATTCTGCCAGCAGAAAGTAAAAGTTTTAGATAAGAAGGTAATAGATATGATTTCATGGATTACAGAAAATATTGGAACAATAGTTGTTTTAGCAGTGCTTATCTTAATCGTTGCTGGCATTATTCGTTCAATGATTAAGACAAAGAAGCAGGGTGGATCTTCCTGTGGCTGTGGATGTTCAGGATGCAGTGGTTGCTCATCGTGTGATTCCACATCATCTAAATAATAGTAGATAAATGTGATTGAGGGACAAAATGAACAAGGCATCAGAGGATTATATCAAAAACATATACATACTTAAGCAGGAAAAGCCTC
>JAFYYE010000310.1 GCA_017557715.1 Pseudobutyrivibrio sp. | reverse complement strand
TCATACCGTTTGTATCGATCATCATATGACAAACGGTGGTTTTGCTGAATTTAGTTATATTATTCCAGATGACAGCTCTACAAGTGAGCTTGTTTTCAATCAGTTTGGTAAGGATAAAATCACTAAGGATATTGCAGAATGTCTTTATACAGGTATTATCCATGATACAGGTGTATTCCAGTATTCCTGCACTACAGAATCTACTATGGATGCTGCGGGTTTCCTTATGACTAAGGGAATCGATTACTCTAAAATTTGTACTGATACATATTTTGCCAAGACAATAATTCAGAACAGGATGCTTGGAAAAGCATTACTTAACTGCAAGACATTTCTTGATGGTAAAATTATCGCTGCTGTTATTACAGCTGAGGATATGGCAGAATATGGTGCTCAGAGCAAGCATTTAGAGGGTATTGTTCAGCAGCTTCGTGATACTACAGGCGTAGAAGTTGCAGTTTTCCTTTATGAGCTTGAGGATGGAGATTTTAAGGGCAGTACTCGAGCTACTGGAGATGTAGATTTAACAGTTATTACAGGTGTTTACGGTGGAGGTGGCCATAAAAAGGCTGCTGGTTTTTCCGTTAACACAAAAGAACCATGGACTATTATCGGTGAGATAGTAGAAATGGTTAAAAAACAGTTTGATGAGTTAGGAATTAACTAATGAATAGTGGCATTATTAATGTCTATAAGGAGGCAGGTTTCACATCATTTGATGTTGTTGCCAAGCTTAGAGGCATTTTAAAGATAAAGAAAATTGGTCATACCGGCACTCTGGATCCAGATGCGACAGGTGTGCTTCCTGTTTGTATAGGTAAGGCTACCAAGCTTTGCGATATGCTTACAGATAAAGATAAAGTATATGAATGTGTTATGCTTCTTGGCATAGAGACAGATACATATGACATGAGCGGGCGTATTCTTCAGAAGAAATCAGTTGATGTATCAGCGGCACAGGTTGAAGAAGCAATTAATTCATTCGTAGGGGATCTAATGCAGGTCCCACCTATGTATTCTGCATTAAAAGTTAACGGCAAAAAGCTTTATGAGCTTGCCAGAGAGGGAAAAGAGGTAGAGAGAAAGCCTCGTCCTGTTACAATTTTTAGCATTGATATTCTTTCTATGAATTTACCAGAGGTTTCTATAAGAATTCATTGCAGCAAGGGTACCTATATCAGATCCCTTTGTCATGATGTTGGAGAAGCCCTTGGTTGTGGCTGCTCTATGAAATCACTTGTGCGCACAAGAGTGAGCCAGTTCGACATTTCAGACGCAAAAACTTTAGATGAAATAGAAAGAATAGTTAAAAATGGCAAATTAGATGGTATAATGATGCCAATACCTTCTGTTTTTGAAGGAATGGGTACTGTTTTTGTAATTCCTACAGAAGAAGCTATTAAGCAGGCCGTCAACGGCGGAAAGATACCAGCAGACAATGTTTTCGCAGAGGCTGTTAGTAGCTTTGAAGACGGCGAAAGATATCGTGTATTCTTGCCAGATAACAGATTCCTCGGAATTTATATCTTCCAGGATTCACAATTTATTTTGGAGAAAATGTTTTTGGAATAATTATGGAGTATTTACATTCTTTATTCGATACGAAAATTTCAGAGCCTACAGCTGTCACTGTAGGCAAATTTGATGGTATCCACAGAGGTCATAATCTTTTGACTTCGGATATCATTTCAAAGAAGGAGCAGGGCCTCAAGTCCTGCCTTATCACCTTTACTAATTCACCACGTTTTTTGTTAAAAGAAGATGAGACGCCATGTCTTATTACAAATAAAGAGCGTATGTTTATGCTTGATAATAATGGACTTGATTATCTTATTGAGTGCCCATTCGACGAACGTTTAATGCAGACTGACGCTAAAAGCTTTATTGAATTTCTAGTTAATAATCTCAATATGAAATATATGATTTCAGGTTCGGATTTTACATTTGGTCACAAAGGTGCTGGTAATGTAAATTTATTATCAGAGCTTTCTAAAGAACTTGGATTTGAATATAAGGTTATTGATAAAATTAAAAAAGATAATAGAGATATTAGTAGTACATATATTAGAGAAGAACTTCAGGCTGGACATATTGATTCTGTAAATAATATGCTGGGATATGATTATTTTGTATGGGGCGAGGTGGTGCATGGAGCACATCTTGGACATACAATTGGCATACCTACAATTAATATAATGCCTGAAAAGATAAAGCTTGTTCCAAGATTCGGTGTGTATGTTACCACAATCGATTTTGATGGTAGAATCTATCATGGTGTGACAAACGTGGGAACAAAACCTTCTGTATCTGAC
>JAFYYE010000309.1 GCA_017557715.1 Pseudobutyrivibrio sp. | reverse complement strand
GTGAACTGCTCTATCCAGCAAAGATTAATATCGATTATTTCCCAACAAATTTTGTAGTTAATAATGGCGAGATTTTTTATATAGATTATGAGTGTAATGACTATATGGAAGAATGGAATTTCGAGAACTGGGGTGTAAAGTATTGGTCTAAAACACCGGAGTTTTTGCAGTATGTAGAGGAACACAAATAGTGGATATTTAATAGGGAGTTTTTATGAAAACACGAGAAGAGGCATTGGCCTACGGCTTAACATTCGCATATACGTACCAGGAAGCTCCTTTTCATGATCCAAACTGGCAGCTTATTAGGGTGAAACCTAGTAAGAAAGCTTTCTTGTGGACATATGAAAAGGACGGATACATTTGCTTAAATTTAAAATGTGACCCAGAGTGGAGAGATTTTTGGAGAAACACATACGCTGCAGTTCAACCTGGGTATCATCAAAATAAAGAACATTGGAATACTGTGATTTTAGATGGCTCTATACCAGATGAAGACATTAAGAGAATGATAGCAGAAAGCTACGATCTTGTGACTGATTCTCCTACAAAACGTATATACGAAGCAGTTAAAAGGATTCCAAAGGGAAAAGTTGCAACCTATGCTCAGGTAGCTGCTATGGCAGGTAATCCAAAGATGTGCAGAGCGGTTGGAAATGCTCTTCATAAAAATCCAGACTTTGAGAATATACCTTGCTATAGAGTGGTGAATTCCAAGGGAGAATTGGCAGGAGAGTATGCCTTTGGTGGAGCTTGGGCTCAAAAGGAGCTGCTAGAAGCTGATGGAATAGAAGTTATTGATGGAAAAGTTGATTTAGATAAATATGGTTATAATGGGGATTAATACAAATGGAAAAAATAAATATCAGATTAGAAACAGAATCAGATTACAGGGCAGTTGAAGAGCTGACTCGTAATGCATTTTGGAATGTATATAAGCCTGGTGCAGATGAGCACTATTTCGTGCATACAATGAGAAATCATCCAGATTTCATACCTGAGCTTGCATTTGTGCTTGAAAAGGATGGAGAGATTATCGGAAATATCATGTACACCAAGGCTTGGCTGGAGGATGAAAACGGAAATAAGAAAGAGATAGTTTCCTTTGGCCCTTTATGCGTTTTGCCTGAGTATCAGAGATTGAAACTTGGCAAATTATTGATTGAGCATTCCTTTGAAGTGGCTCGAAAAATGGAATATGACGTGAATATTATTTTTGGAAATCCAGGCAATTATGTAGGTAGCGGATTTGTTAGCTGTAGAAAGAAAAATGTCAGCTGTTTTCAGAAAGGAAATTATCCAACAGCCCTTCTGGTGTGCGAGCTGGTACCAGGTGTCTTGGATGGCCACGAGTGGATGTTTATTCCAAGTACTGCAGCAGACTGTTGTGATGATACAGCAGCAGTGGAGGAATTTGATAAGGCATTTCCAGCTAAAGAAAAGAAATGGATGCCAAGCCAGGAGGAGTTTTATATTTACAGTCATTCATCAGTTGTAAGGGAATAGAATATACGGGAGAGAAGAATTTGAAGACAGTTGTATTACTATATGAGACATGTTGTATTTATGAAATCGTAATTACGAATTATTTCCTTCAGTACAGCGGACGAGAATTGGTCTTTGCGACTATAGATGGAAAGCCTGTTACAGCGCAGGAAAAGTTTTCACTGAATGCTACTTGTGCTTTAAAAGATATTAATCCAAGAGAGGTCGAATTACTTTTAGTGCCAGGTGGAGACATTTCTCCAATTGATAATGAAGAAGTATATTCTTTTATTCGTGCAGTAGTTGAAAATAAACAGATAGTCGCTGGCATATGTAATGGCGTGGACGAACTGGAAAATGCTGGAATTCTTGAGGGAATAGAATCTACTCATTCCACCAATGAACCACTTGTGGTTGGTGATTATGTAATCACTGCAAGAGCAAATATGTATGTGGATATGGCTATTGCTATTGGAAAGAAGCTGAACATCTTTGTGGATGAAGCAGATTTGCAGGAAACCATAGATTTCTGGAAGTTTCATAAGACATTATAATTGAAAAAAATCATAGTTTTAGACTACGGTATTTATCAATGTTTTTAGGGAAAATTCCGTAATTTATGCAGTTAAGGAGATAACTACAATGAAAATAGAACACATCGCAATGTATGTAAACAATCTTGAGACTGCCAGAGATTTTTTTGTGAAGTATCTTGGTGGAAAATCTAATGATGGCTATCACAATAAGAATACAGACTTCCGCTCTTACTTTATTTCCTTTGAGGATGGCGCAAGGCTTGAAATAATGAATAAGCCAGGTATGGTTGATATGGACAAGCCACTAAATAGAACTGGATTAATTCATATCGCATTTTCGGTAGGAAGTAAAGAAAAGGTGGACGAGCTGACAAACACATTAAAAGAAGATGGCTTCGAAGTTGTTAGCGGACCTCGTACCACAGGGGATGGCTATTATGAAAGCTGTATTGTGGGAATTGAGGGAAATCAAATCGAAATAACGGTTTAACGAATTACTAAAACTGAGGGGCAATAAATAGGAGAAGATACTATGCCAAACGAAAACGGAACCTGGATAATGTATGGGGTAGAGTGGGATGACCCAGAGTGCCTTCATACCGTGGATGATGCAATTGCATATATTAATGAGATTGGTTTTTTGCCTTTATTTAAGAATGAGATTCCTGGCTTTTCACTGGAGGAGCGGACTGTTCCTGAGTATTGGTGGAGTGGAGATTCTGAGGTGGATCCGTGGGAGTGGCGCGCGATAATTGCCCGCCGTGGAGAAGTTGCTTATGGCAAATTCTTTGATAAGAAGGCAGGCTTTATTTCTAAAGAGTGGCTCCCATATTTTGCAAATTATAGACGTGATGGCTATGATTTTGACTCACTTTGGGATGATGGCAAAGCTTCTCGCAGACAGAAAAAGATAATGGATTTATTTGAGGAGAATGAGGAGCTCTATTCCAGCGAAATCAAAAAGCTGGCAGGCTTTGGTAAAGGTGGAGAGAAGGGCTTTGATGGAACCATTACCGACCTTCAGATGAAGACATATCTTACGGTAAAAGATTTCCGTCAGCGAAAGAACAAACAGGGCGAAGCCTATGGATGGCCAATTGCTATTTATGCAACCCCAGAAAACCTCTTTAGCTATGACCATGTAAGGAGTAGATATAAAGAGAATCCATTTGCTTCAAAAGAAGTTATAGTTAATCATATAAGAGATATTTATCCTATAGCTACAGAGAAGCAGATTCAAAAAATAATTAAATAATACAGGAGAAGGACAGAATAATGAATAATACTTACAAAGAAGCACTAGAATTTTGGAATAATGCATTTGAAATGGATGATGATGCAAAGAATGAATATAAGCAGGAGTATGATCCTGTGGATGGTTGGAAAGATTTATGTACATCAGAGAAATTGCAAAAAGTAATTATTGGGCAGCTTGCTGGTCAGAATAGAGTTTTAGATTATGGATGCGGAGAAGGCTGGGCAGGAATAACCATAAATAAGTCAGGCTGCAAGGATGTAACCTGTGTTGATGTAGGTGAAAATGCAATTGATCTTTGCAAAGATTTTATAAAATATTTTAATATAGAAAAAGGCCTTAAAGCAGAATGTGTTTCAACTGATTGGTTAAATAATGAGCCAGAGGAATCATATGATGGTATCTTTTGCAGTAATGTTGTAGATGTTTTGCCAGCTGATGTATCTTTGGATATCATAAAGAATTTTGCTAGAATAACTACCAAGGATGCCAAGATAGTTATTGCTATGAATTATTATGCTGAGCCTGTCAGTAAGCCAGAGAAAAAAATAGAATTTAAAAATGGGAATGAAATGTATGTAAATGGAATTCTCAGAATGACCTCAAGAAAAGATGAGGAATGGGCAGAAATTTTTAGTCAGTTCTTTAATGTTGAAGAAGTAACATATTTCGCTTGGGATGGGGAAGACGAGGAAACACGAAGAATTTTTGTTATGAACAAGAAATAATCTGGATGTAAATAGAGGATAAAAAGATGAGTATAACAGTAAATTTAAGATACAAAGGTGTGAATGGAGCAGCAAAGAAATTTGCAGAAGAGATGATTAGCAGTGGAACTGTTGAAGCTATCAGAAATGAAAATGGAAATCTCCGCTATGAATATTACATTGCTTTGGATGATCCAGAGACTGTTCTTTTGATTGATAGCTGGAAGAACCAGGAATCAATAGACATCCATCATGCATCTCCTATGATGGGAAAGATAATGGAGCTCCGAGAAAAATATGACCTTCACATGACGGTGGAGAGATATATTTCAGATGATACTATGCCTGATAGAGATGAATCTTTTATAAGACAATAATCAAGTAATAAATTTAAGCGACTAGAAGGAGAATAATGTTATGGCATCATGGATGGTACACCTTAGGATAGCAGATGAACTGCTGAACAGAATTGATGATTTGGACGAGACAGCTTTTGTGTTGGGAAATATTGCGCCAGACAGCGGAGTTCCAAATGAGGATTGGTCGGTATTTACTCCACCGACAAACGTGACTCATTTTAAGACAAAACCAGAAGAAAGAACTTTTATTGATATAGATAAATATATTTCTGAGTATTTTTCAGAGGATGCAATAAAGAACTATTCTAAAAAAGAATATTCATTTTTCCTTGGTTACTATACTCATCTTTTGACTGATATCGAGTGGTCGAAAATGGTGAGAGAAGAGGGAGTGACAGAGGAAAATGCAGCAAAAGAAGGCATGTCTTATCAGGATTTCATATGGAAAAATAAAGAAGACTGGTATGACCTTGATTTCCGCTATTTGGCAGATAATCCAGAATTTAGAACATTTCGTATATACGAAGAAGCGGATGATATAACAAATGTGTACATGGATATATTTGCAAAGGATGCATTTGAAAACAGACGTGAATATATATGTGGCTACTATCGCAGTGATGATCACGGCGACATTTATAGAGACTATAAGTATCTTTCAAAAGAAAGATACGATTGCTTTGTAGATGAAACAGTTGATAGAATTAAGACTATTATTTAAAAGATTAGGAGAACACCATGAGCAGAGACACAAAGTATTTATTTGAGACAGAAAGATTAGGATTTCGTCATTGGAATGAGGATGATGCGGAGGTCCTTTTTACTATGGCAAAAGAGCCAGAGGTAGGTCTTCCATGCGGCTGGCCAGCACATCAGAAAATAGAAGAAAGTATTGATGTTATAAATAATGTTTTCACTAATGCAGAAAATTATTGCCTATGTCTGAAGGAGACCGGCAAGCCAGTCGGTACAGCAGATTTAATGTTTCATTTTGATAATGATACTGAATGTGAGTTGGGCTATTGGCTTGGAAAGGAATACTGGGGACAGGGACTTATGCCTGAGGCCTGTACAGAGCTTTTGAGACGTGCCTTCGAAGACCTAAATGTAGAGAAGGTATGGTGTGGTTATTACCAGGGCAATGAAAAATCTAAGAGAGTTCAGGAAAAGCTGGGATTCAAGTATCATGACACTCAGGAAAAGGTGAAGCTTCAGCTCTTAGATGAAGTTAGAACAAATATTATGAATTTGATGACTAAGGAAGACTGGTTAGCAAGACAGAATTAAAGATTTACAAGAGGTACACCATGAAACTTATTAAAAGATTTATCCCATATTATAAACCATATATAGGCGTATTCATTTTGGATTTGATATGCGCTACAGTTCTTTCTATCATAGACCTAACATTTCCACAGTTTCTTAGAATCTTGAGAGCTACACTGTTTCTCGAGAAGCCAGAAGTAATCCTTAGCAAGCTTGGAGTAATAGCAGTGCTTTTGCTTGCAATGTATATAGTGAGAAGCGCCTGCAGATATTATGTCAGCTATCAGGGGCATATGATGGGTGCACAGATGGAATCGGGAATGAGACGTGAGCTCTTTGAACGTTATGAAGCATTCTCATTTTCATATTATGACAATCACAACACAGGCGAAATGATGAGCAAATTGGTATCAGATTTATTTGATATTTCTGAGCTGGCACATCATGGTCCTGAGAACATTTTCATTTCAGTAATCAAGATAATTGGTTCCCTGATTCTTTTGATGAGAATTAATGTTCCAATGACCAGCTGTCTGATGGTAGTTGTATTCTTTATGGCGATTTTTGCTATAAAGCAGAATAGAAAGATGCGTGCAACTTTTGCAGACAACCGCAAGAAAATTGCCGGCATCAATTCATCTCTTCAGGATACTCTTGGTGGAATCAGAGTAGTCAAGTCATTTACTGGTGAGGACATAGAGCGAGACAAATTTGATAAGAGCAATATTTCATTCCTTTCTTCTAAAAAGCAGAACTACATTCTTATGGGAACCTTCAACGCTGGAAACAGTCTTTTTGAAGGACTAATGTTTATAACAGTTTTGGTTGCTGGAGGGTATTTTATCGCCAAGGGACAGCTTACAGGAGAAGATTTGGCAATCTATGCTCTCTATATAAATATCTTTATCAATCCTGTAAATGTTCTCGTGGAATTTACAGAGCAGTTACAAAAGGGACTGGCAGGCTTTGAGCGATTCACTCAGGTTATGGATACCATGCCTGAAATTGTTGATAGACCAGATGCCAAAGAGCTTAAAGATGTGACTGGAGTTATCGATTACAAGAATGTATCCTTTGCTTACGGGGATGAGGAAACAGTTCTTGAGAATATTAACCTTCATGTTGAAGCTGGGAAATCAGTAGCTATCGTTGGACCATCCGGCGGGGGCAAGACCACGCTTTGTGCGCTGCTCCCTCGATTCTATGATGTGACAGGTGGCCAGGTATGCATCGATGGAGTGGATGTAAAGACTGTTACACAGAAATCCCTTCGTTCATATATTGGCATCGTGCAGCAGGATGTATATCTGTTTAATGGAACTATAAAAGAAAATATCGCCTATGGAAAGCCAGATGCCACAATGGATGAAATAGTCGAGGCCGCTAAAAATGCTGATCTTCTTGATTTCATAGAAAGTCTTCCAAAAGGCTTTGATACAGAGGTAGGTGAGCGCGGTACCAGATTATCAGGTGGACAGAAGCAGAGAATTGCTATATCGAGAGTTTTCCTTAAGAATCCACCTATCCTTATTTTGGACGAGGCAACTTCAGCCCTTGATAACGAAAGCGAGCGATACATTCAGGAGAGTTTGGATAAGCTGGCAGTGGGAAGAACCACTATTACAATTGCCCATCGCTTATCCACAATCCTTGGAGCCGATGAAATCATAGTATTAGATGGTGATGGCATCAAAGAAAGAGGAACTCATAAAGAACTCATAAAAGAGGGCGGTATTTATGAGAAATATTATAGAATGCAGCTTGGGGCGATATAGCAAGATTCAATAAATAAAAAAATCGCTCAGCAATCTATCATCATGATGACAAGCTCATGACTGATTCTCCCATGGATGAATTGCTTAAGGATGCAGATGTTATAGACCATTGTTTTAAGGATTTGTCTAAGCCAATTAAGGAAAAAGAGCAAATTCGCTATAATAATCTTTGCAAAGAACTAAAGCTTTAGAATTAAGTGAATTTAGATTAAATTCTGAAAAAATAGTTTTAGGAAAATTTAATATTTTGTTCCTTGAACCCTCCATATTTCTAATATATACTCTATTCCTAGTAATGAAATATGGAGGAATTTATTTATGACAGAGAAACAACAAGCGACGAGAGACGCGATAGATTTCTTCTATAAACTTAGACATTGGACCATAGATGATGTAATAGCCAAATCAGGTGTTGATGAATCATCCATAAGACAGTTTATGGAAGAGCTATCATATAAAGTAAGTGCTGTTGATGTGGCAAAAATGTGTGAAACACTCGCAGGTTCAGGGGCATTATTCTTTTGGATACAGGAAGCTTTCGAAGGCGCTTCAGCAGAGGAACGAGCTATTATTTATAATATTGCAAACGCACCAGAGGAGGAAGTGTTGGCTGATCTCGATAAGATGATGCGTATTGATTTACTAAAACGTAGATACCCAGAGAAGTTCGAGAATCTTTGCAAAGAGAATGGAATAATATAAAAGTATGATTTACATAGGATGTCATTTATCAGTTACAAATGGATATGAAGCTATGGGACTTCAGATGACTGATTTCGGCGGTAGCACCTTTGCATGGTTTACAAGAAATCCAAGAGGTGGAAAAGCCAAGGATATTGATCCAGCAGATGTTGAAAAGCTTCAAGCAATATTGGAAAAAGAAAAGTTTGGAACGCTTGTAGCTCATGCCAGCTACACCATGAATCTTTGCTCAGCAAAGCTAGAGACCAGAGCTAATGGTCTTGATATGTTGCAGCAGGATTTACAGAGAATGGAGCAGGTTCCAAATCAGTATTACAATTTCCATCCAGGTTCTCACACGGGACAGGGCACTGAGGTAGGAATTCAGCAGATTGCAGATGGATTGAACGAGTCTCTTTGGGCGGATATGCGCACCACAGTGCTTCTTGAAACTATGGCAGGCAAGGGCTCTGAGGTTGGAAAGACTTTCGAAGAGCTTAGAGAAATTATTGATAGAGTCGAGCTAAATGAAAAGCTTGGCGTTTGTCTCGATACATGCCATATTTGGGATGGTGGATACGACTTAGTAAATGATTTAGATGGCGTGCTGACAAAGTTTGATAAGGTGATTGGTTTAGATAGATTGAAAGCCATTCACTTTAACGATAGTAAGAATGAATGTGGTGCAGCAAAAGATAGACATGAGAAGCTTGGTCAGGGATTTATCGGAATGGAAGCAATGAAGAGAATTGCACAGCATCCTGTTACACAGAATCTTCCATTTATTCTTGAAACACCAAACGATGATGCCGGATATATCGAAGAAATTGCAACAGTGAAAAGCTGGTTTTAAGAGGTTGAAAAACCTCTTAAATTTTTTCTTGACTCTAACGTTACGTCATACTTTATATTAAAATCACACGGAGGGAAAACAGTGATGATGACAGTAAATGAAGTTAGCAAAATAGCAGGAGTGAGTATACGCACCCTGCAATACTATGATCAGATTGGTCTTTTGAAGCCGGCAGAGTATACAGAATATGGTTATAGACTGTATGACGATACAGCAATGGAAAGATTGCAGCAGATTTTATTGTTCAGAGAGCTGGAGTTTCCACTGAAAGAAATTAAGGACATAGTGGATAATCCTGATTTTGACAAGGAAAAGGCATTAGACCAACAGATAGAGCTTTTGAACTTGAAGAAGGAGCACTTGGAAAACCTGATAGCTTTCGCCCGTGAGATTAAAACAACAGGAGGAAGGAAAATGGACTTTTCAGTATTTGATAATAGTAAAATTGAGGAATATGCAAGGAAGGCAAAGGAAGAGTGGGGCAACACAGCTGCCTATAAGGATTTTGAGAAGAAGTCTGCTGGCAGAACGAAGGAAGATGAGAAGCAGCTTTGGGCAGATTTCATGCAGCTGTTTGTGAAGCTTGGTGAAGTTAAAAATGATTCGCCAGATTCTGCCACAGTCCAGAGCATTGTAAAGGAGATTCAGAATTATATTTCTGAGCACTTCTACAAATGTGATAACAAGATTCTTCTTGGACTTGGCCAGGCATACGCCAGCGGCGGAGAGTTTACAGAAAACATTGATAAGGTAGGCGGAGCAGGCACAGGAGCCTTCGCTTTCGAAGCCATAAAAGCATATTGTAAGTAAGATTCATGGGGCCACATAGGTGGCTCCATTTTTATAGGTAAATAACGTTTTTGGGGTGTTTTTTTGCCCAGAAAACATATATAGTAGAATAATAATTTAAACTAGGGAGAAGAATAGTATGCTGGAGTGGATTAGAAAATTTAGCTTAAAGAAGGCTGGTTTCATATCAGTTGCAATAGGTTTACTTACCATAATTGTCCATGTGCTTGTAATCACAGGGATTATTCCTTATCTTTGGGTAAATGGAGGCCGTTCAGAATCGTTTGAAGTAGCTCAACAGACATCTTTTTCATCAATCATAATCATTCTTATAAGTATCATAATTACGATAATAGCAAGTCAGATTATACCAATCAAATTTAATAAGTTTTGGGGAATTGTGATATCAGTTATCCTGATTGTTACATTACCATTGTCGTTCTTTGGGATTATCGAGCAGTTCTTAGGAACCATGTTTGAAAAATGTGTTATGTCCATTGTGACAATAGTTGGATTTGTAGCTGATACAAGAATTGCTCTTGAAAAGAGATGGTAGTAGACAATGATACAGTTTTTTTAGAATTTTTCTAAATAACACTGTATGTTTTGGTATTGAAAATTATCTTTTTTAGAATTACTACAGTGTTTTCTTGAATTTTTACAAAAACACTGTAAAACAGGGATTTTTGTTTATATATAATCCTATATCTACGGAAGGTTTATTATGAAACTAATTGAACCAACAATGGAATATTCCAAAGAAATACAAGAATACAGACAGGGCTTCCTAAAATCAGGAGATTCCATGGATGGTTGTGGTGGTCTTAGAAGATTTAAAAATTCACAGGACTGGATAGATCAGGTGGAGTCATTGAAAAAGGTTGAAACAACTCCTGACAATTGGGTGACCTGTTCTCAGTATATTTATGTTGATGAGACAACTAATAAGATAGTTGGTGTAATTCAGATTAGACATTACTTCAATGAATTTATAGAAAAATATGCAGGGCATATTGGATATTCGGTAGCACCTGATGAAAGACGCAAGGGCTATGCTACACAGATGCTTGGCATGGTACTACCAGAATGCAAAAGGCTTGGAATTGATAAAGTACTGATTTGTTGTCTCGAAGGGAACGAAGGTAGTAAGCGCACCATCCTAAATAATTGTGGCGTATATGAATCAACAGTATTCGAACCAAATGAGAAGGTCAAGTTGGAGAGATATTGGATAGAGTTATAGGACGCTAGGAGGAAGAAATGACACTTGATGAATTAAGAT
>JAFYYE010000308.1 GCA_017557715.1 Pseudobutyrivibrio sp. | reverse complement strand
TATTTGATGATATATGTGATTTCCTCCGGAACCTGATTAATCTCCTCCAGCAATGCCTGAAGCACATTTCCCACCTCTTCAGGTGAATTAATGTTGCTATTCACATAAAGCTCTGCATTATTTTCAATTATCAAGTTATTATTCAAATCCTTTTGTCTCTCATAACAGTGAAAACATCCCTGATTTCCGTCCTTGTATCGCTTTGCAATACCTACGTAATCACATCCATAGTGGATATTTAAAAACCAGTCCTTCTTAGCCTTCTCGTCTTTGATCAAGGCTTTATAATCTTTGTTCTCAAAGGTTGTCACCAACTGAACTTTTTCCTTAACCATTTACTTTTTCTGCCTCCACATTGATTTTGCCTAAATAGAATCCAAACTCTCTGATTTCCTTACTGTAAGGATGTAATTCCTCGTTTAATCTGTATCCCATATTTGATACATAATTCAAAATAGCCTCATTTACCTCCCTAAGTTCTCGCTTAGGAAGAGTTGCTACCATTTTCCCTTGAATAAATCGTGCATGCTCCTTTGCCTCATTGACATCTAAGCCTGCTTTGATAAAGATATATGCTAATTTCTCAAAGTCCGCTTCTGCTAATGAAATGTAGCTTGTTACCTTTCCTCCAGCACTTATATCTATCCTTAGAATGTTTAATCCCTCATGAATAAAACAATTAATCGTTTTGTATTCATCATGGAAAACACCTATTTCCTTTACATTTTCTGCATCCACACTAAAGAGCGCCTTTGCCAAAAGGTTAAAATAATATTCCTGCTTATCACCGCTGACATAATATTCATCCTTTTTGGCCTCATAATTTATCATGTTATTGAAGGTTCTAAGCATTGCCTCCTCACATTTTTCCCCAACTCCGTATTCTCTCTTCTCCTCTTTTCCATTGCCATCAAGGAGAACCACCTCATATTTAGGGATTGGAAACTGCTCACAGTTCATACTGCCAAAGCTTTCAACCTCGCTTAAATTATTGATAAAAGCATCCAACTCCTTATAATCATCAGCTGGCTTTTCATGATTCAGGCTGGTAACTTTTATATCCGCTATCTCTATTTCCTTTTTGTTCTGCAGAAGATTCATGCTCAGCTTTTCCACTGATAAATCGTTGTTTACCAGAACCACATTATTTTTTGTGTCCTCCTCGTAAATAAAGTGAAGGGTCACATTCTTAATAATCTCTGTATATATTTTCTTCTGTGTAGCTGTAGGCTCTGCATTTGAGTCATTTAAAAGTCGATTTTTAATTTTCCTAAAATCATATATTCCAGGCTTCAGGCAAAGGATGTAATACACACCCCCTTCTTCGCCAGTGATTATTTTCTTAGTAGGTACTTCCCCGTTCTTTAAATCCTTCAAAGAAGAGATCTTTTCTATCTCATAATCACCTTCTTTCTTATCAATATTTAATCCAGCTGCCTTAAGGTGCTCCTCCAATTCATGTCCCAGATTTCTTGCCACAATCTTTGTTTCCTGCATCTGCTTTTTTATTTCAATTGGATTTTCAAACTGGATAATAGCTGCATCACATAAATCATCCTTTGTTTCTCCAGCCAGGATAACGTGAGATTTATACAAAATCGAAAGAGCTTTATCTATATCCTGCTTTGGGAAATTCACGTCTTGAATAATTTCCTCGTACAATCTTTCCTGTTTCAGATACTCCACCAAAGCCTTTATTGTTTCAAATATCTGGCCATCTTCCTTTACCTTGAAGGTTTTGTTTATTGTCTTTATTACAATCTCATCCTTGATGCGATACATTTGTAAATTATTCTTATAAATGAAAAACATTTTCTTCCCCATCCTCCTGAATCACTTTGTTTTCTGATTCTTTTATTTGATCTATCAATAATATGCCGGTCTTCTCTTCCACTAATCTGGTTATCATGTAACAACAAAAATGCTTTCCGCTAGGACCAAAGCCCATACATGGCAATGTCAAATAAAAGAAATTAACTAAAAGTCGATATTTATAAAACTCCTCTGAATAGAAGAAATCCGCAAACTCCTGTCTATTTACCCATTTGTTATGGAACTCAGAATAGTTAATTAATCGCTTCTGTGACTCCTTATCAAATCCTGCAGCTGCCCTATAGGCCTCTCCTTTTTCAGCAGTATAGTTGATACCAGAAATAAACTTTTCAAAAAAACCTTCCCATTCTTTAAGAAGCTCCTCCTGGTCCTCTATATTGAAGTCGTAATCATATAAGTCATACAATTGTTCCTTGATTAATTCGTACCTTCTTTCAAAATTAGCCTTAATACCAGCTGTACGTTCATCCTGATAAGATAGGAAACCAATAATATGCGATTTAAATGAGACACAACCTTTTATTAATCCTCCATTTGGATACTGCTTTGCCAACCTTGCAAACAGGGCTACTAATAGTAAATATTGTTCCTTCTCTGTCAGCTCCTGCATCTTTACTATTGTTTTAACCATGATTTTTGACACATCACAGTTGTTAGTTATGTAGTAGATGTACTCCTCATCACTTGAAAAATATTTACCCTTTACCAGTGCTTTTTCGCTAACTACAACTGAACCATTTTCCTCTATAGGTAAAAAGCCTGATTCGGGTCCATCCTCATTTTCCAGCGCATTTAACTGTCTAAGAACCTCCTCTGTAGGTCTTTTTTCATTAGATGGATTATTTTCAATAAAGCTTAGGGCTGCTGTTTTTATTTCTTTTATAAATTCCTCCGCCTCTGCTTTCTTGCTATCCACTATGTTTATTTCAATATGTGGTCCATATCTCCAGTCTCTTTTTAAATACCATTTGAGACCTTGAAATCTATCATTTAAAAAGGTGCCCGCCAGTTCACAAATCAGTCGTCTCTTACTGGCTTCGTCAGCGTAATAATGGATTCTAACAGCTTTCATCTTCTAGTCCTTCCCCCACACAGCTAATTTCTACAATATGCTCTCTGACGTTACAATCAGTCTTGGTGTAATCCGGATAGGCCTCCTCGATTATCAGGTCATAACCGTCCTTACACATTTTTACAAATAGCTGGACTAACACCGGATTATAAAAATCGATGTACTGTGGCTTTCTCTTTGTCATATCAAGGTCACTATTGTCTGTTCTTCCAAGGAAAATATCCGCCATTTCCTTTTGAACATCCTTCTTAATAAACACCTTGCTTGGAATACCCTTTTCCTTAACCCAGTCATTCAGACGACAAAACTCCTCACAATCGTCACTTCCTGTCAAATTAAGGCTTTCTATTTCTTCCTTTGATACTCTCCAGGTTTGTCTTGAGATAACAATATTTCCTATATAGATTCTTGGGAAATATTCAGCTGCTGCATCCATCTTGTTAATATTTTGGAATGCCAGAGAGTTTACAAACATACTGTGCAGCAAGCCTGTTATTCCTGGTAAATAAAGGGGCATAAGACTTCCTTGGGAGATTACTGTAAATCTACCTACCCTTTCGTTGTAGAGCTTTACTCTCTTTTCCCTGCTATCGTAGAAGTAATAACAAGAGCGGTAATCTACCTTATTTTTGTTCTCTTCATCCATCTGCATTGGAAGTGATAAATCATTTCCTGCAATTTGAGGTCTCATATTTCCATTGAAACCACTGGCAATTCTTATGTCACAGACCTTCTCATTCTCATTAAACATCTTGTTTATATAATTCTTATAGGACTCACTGGCCTCTAGCTGAGGGTAATACTGAAGGAATCGGCTAAAATACATCAGATAGCCTGAATAGACATTATTTAAAACAAAACCATCCCCAGTCTTTTGAAGGAAATAATCAAAGGATCTCTTTCTTCTCTTTATTTCCTCTGGAAGCCTGTTTGCAATGTCCTCCAAATATTCCAAATCAATGTGTACCTCTTTTTTATTTTTCTTTAAAAGAGACTCCATATAGGCGATAACTTCATTCTTTAGCTGATTTAAAGCACTATTTATTTCTATATCATCCAGAGTATCCTTTGCGATATTGTTATCCCAGTAATGGTTGTACTGAGAGTTTGCATCTATAATCTGGCTAATAAGAGTACCATCTGAGGTATGAACCAATTCCTCTCCATACTTGTTTTTGAAGCGTTCTGCAAATTTGTTTTGTGTTCTTACGTTTACATCAAACAGCAAGTTTATACTTGTCAGAATCTCCAAAACTCTTTTGGTGTCTTCAGGAATTATTTCCTTACCCTCTTCTATTTCTTCCTGTATATAATCCTCATAAATAATATTGGAATCACACCACTTTTCCTGGTTTAATGACTTATAAATACCATCCAAAGTCTCCTTTACCTGAAGATATTTATTATGTCTCTCACACCAATCAGTAATATCCTCCAAATCCTTTAGATACTTCTTTAATAAATTTAGATTTTCCACGGTTTGAGACACTATTTCGATATCTAGCAAGCCCCAATTTTCAAGATTATCTATAAAGTCCTCAATTGGTCTAAAGGTCATTTCTGCTGGTCTTTCTCTGGTCAAAAGGATTTTTTTCTCAAGTAGATATTTAACTGTCATTCCCTGACCTACTTTGTTAATCAGCTGGTCTATGGTCACGTATGGATAATCCTGTCTTTTTACTCTTAAAATATCTAACTCATCTAGCAGGTTGCTTGTAGGTATCTTAACGAGAGTAGTCTTACCCTCGAAGACCTTTCCATTCTCCTCAGCCTTATCTATCAGCTTTGAAAGAATATAGTAGTCACCCTGTTTTTTCATTGAATAATTCACATAAAAATGAAGTCGTTTTATTACCTCTTCATTCTTTGTCAGTAAATCCCATAGCCTTAATATATGAACATAATTTATCTGTATATTGCTCTTTGCCTCCTGATTAGTTGTTTCTCCTGTGTAATCAGCTAGGTTCATCTTTACCTTACAAAATGTGGAGAATGGGCTAGGCTTGAGCATGGCTCTTGTAATTAATTTTGTTACCGTATTATCCAGCTTCTTAATCTTTGAATTGTGTTCTGAAGCTGGCTTTTTTATGTAATCCTTAATTTTCCTGTTAAGGTTATCTCCGTAATTTATCAATCCATTTAAAATGTATTTATTCTGTAATGTTTCCCACAATACTTCTCTGGAATTCTTATACTCTGTCTCATACTGTTCTTTTATTTT
>JAFYYE010000307.1 GCA_017557715.1 Pseudobutyrivibrio sp. | reverse complement strand
TATAATAAAAACAACAAGGGCCAAAACGGAGCACCACAAAAAGCTCCAAAATTTAGGAATCAATTTTTCTATCTGCTGCTGAAGCACGCCTGTCTTGACATCTTCCACAATTTCTTCAGGCACAACAGGCTCTACCGCTAATAAAAGCATGATTATTCCTCCCTCTCGTTACAATCCGTATAATTATAGCACACAAACCATAAAAATTCACCATACACAAAAAACGGCCTCTATGAGGCCGTTTTTGCTCTCCTAAATCTTATGAATAAACAATCCACTACGTAATTTTGGTTCAAACCAGGTACTCTTTGGTGGCATAAGAAGTCCTGCATCAGCCACATCAAATAGCTCCTGAATACTAGTTGGATACATAGCAAAGGCCACCTTGCAATCACTTTTGCAGCGACGCTCTAGCTCCTCTAATCCACGAATTCCACCAACGAAATCTATTCGAGAATCAGTCTTTGGGTCTTCTATACCAAGAAGTGGCTCCAAAACCAGATTCTGAAGAAGTGACACATCAAGTCCTTCCACTGGATCATTCACAAGTAATTCAGACTTTACCTGACATAAATACCATGTATTTTCCAAAAGCATGCTCCACTGACCTTTTAATTTAGGTCTAATTGGAGAGTCGGAAGTTTCAAGGATGTCCACAACAGAATCAAGCTCTTCTAAAAGCTCTTCCGGCGCCATTCCATTTAAATCCTTAACAACACGATTGTAATCGTAAATCTTAAGCTCCTCGTCAGGAAATAGCACTGACAAGAAGAAATTAAAGTCTTCCTTTCCAGTGTAACCTGGATTTTCTGCTCTGCGTTTCAACCCAACTTTCACAGCACTTGCTGCACGATGATGTCCGTCTGCAATATAAATGCTTGCCATCTTATCAAAAGCTGTTGTAATCAGCGCCTTATCCATCATCTTATCAATAACCCAGCATCGATGTCTGATTCCATCCTCAGCGGTAAAATCGTAAACGGGTGGCTTGGTCTTTGTTTTCGACACAACCCCATTAATCATTGAATCTGATTTGTATGCAAGAAATATTGGACCTGTCTGTGCGCTACAGGTATCTACATGATGAATTCTATCCTGTTCCTTTTCTGCTCTGGTATTCTCATGCTTTTTTATTACAGAATTTTGATAGTCATCAATAGATGCACAGGCTACTATTCCAGTCTGTGAACGACCATCCATTGTAAGCTCATATAAATAATAGAAATCTGAGTCATCCTTAATAAATCTTCCCTCATCAATCCACTGATTTAGCATCTGCGCTGCCTTGTTATAAACAGCCTCCGAATACATATCTACATCAGTAGAAAACTGGGTCTCCGGTCTATCAATAGCCAGGAAGGATGCTGGCTGTTCCTTTACCTTCTCGTAAGCTTCTTTTCGGCTATAAACATCATAAGGAAGGGCTGCTATAGTAGCAGCCTCTTCCTTAGTTGGACGTATTGCCTTAAATGGTATTATCGTCGCCATTATTTTACCACCCTTACTTTTATTACTCCTTCTACCTTTGAGATTTCTTCAACAACAGAACTCTCAAGCTTTGAGCCTAAATCAAGGAGTGTATACGCATAGTCGCCACGGCTCTTGTTTGTCATATCTTCAACGTTAACATTTTCATTACTAAGAATGGTTGTGAATGAAGCGATAAGACCAGCTTTATTCTTATGAAGAATAGCCACACGAGACTCAGCCTTGCAGATTCCCATGTCGCAATCTGGATAATTTACAGAATGAGTAATATTACCATTCTCCATGTAATCCATAACTTCCTTAACAGCCATAACTGCACAGTTGTCCTCAGCCTCCTCTGTAGAAGCACCAAGGTGTGGTGTACAGATAACGCCCTTTGCACCAGCTGTTGTAGGATTTGCAAAGTCTGTTACGTAATGACGAACCTTGCCAGCCTCGATACCATCGAGAACTGCCTTCTCATCAACAAGAAGATCACGGGCAAAGTTAAGAATAACAACACCCTTCTTCATCATCTGAACAGCCTCTTTATTAATCATGCCCTTTGTTGCATCAAGAAGTGGCACGTGAACTGTAATGAAATCACACTCTCTGTAGATGTCTTCAACGTTAGTAACGTGCTTTACATTACGTGAAAGGTTCCATGCAGCATTAACTGAAATGTATGGATCGTAACCAAGAACCTCCATTCCAAGACGGTTGGCATCGTTAGCAACCTTTACGCCGATGGCGCCAAGACCGATAACACCAAGCTTCTTGCCAGCAATCTCTGTACCTGCAAAAGCCTTCTTTGCCTTCTCAGATGTCTTTGCAATGTTCTCATCTGAAGCATTTTCTTCAACCCACTTAATACCGCCAACGATATCACGGCTTGCAAGGAGCATTCCCGCGAATACAAGCTCCTTTACACCATTTGCGTTTGCGCCAGGTGTGTTGAATACAACGATACCTTCCTCTGCGCACTTATCAAGTGGAATATTGTTAACACCAGCACCAGCACGGGCAACGCAAGCAAGCTTGTCGCCAAGCTCGATGTCGTGCATAGCAGCTGAACGAACGAGAACCGCGTCAGCTTCGCCGATTGTCTCTACCTTTTTGTAATCTGTTGAGAAAAGATCTAAGCCCTTGTTAGAAATAGGATTTAAGCAATTAAATGTATACATTACGCATTCTCCTCCTCGAACTTCTTCATAAACTCAACAAGCTTCTCAACACCCTCGATAGGCATTGCGTTGTAGATAGAAGCTCTCATACCACCAACTGTTCTGTGGCCCTTAAGATTAACAAAACCAGCTGCTGTAGCTTCCTTTACAAACTTAGCATCAAGCTCCTCGTTACCTGTAACAAAAGGTACGTTCATAAGTGAACGATCTTCCTTTCTAACTGTACCCTTGAAAAGCTTTGATGAATCAAGGTAATCATATAAAATCTTAGCCTTCTTCTCGTTGAGCTCCTTCATAGCTGTAAGACCGCCATTCTTAAGAAGCCACTTGAACACCTTGCCGCAGATATAGATATCGTAGCATGGAGGTGTGTTGTAAAGGCTGTCGTTGTCTGCCTGTGTCTTATACTTAAGCATTGTTGGTGTGCCTGGAAGAACATCATCACGGATAAGATCCTCGCGGATGATTACGATAACCATACCTGCTGGTCCAACGTTCTTCTGAACACCACCATAGATGATGCCGTACTTTGTAACATCTACTGGCTCAGAAAGGAAGCATGAGCTAACGTCTGCTACCAAATCCTTACCCTTTGTATTTGGAAGAGTTTTGAACTTTGTGCCGTAGATTGTGTTGTTCTCACAGATGTATACGTAATCCATATCATCAGTGATAGGAAGATCTGAACAATCTGGAATATAGCTGAATGTCTCGTCAGCTGAAGATGCAAGCTCCACAGCCTCACCAT
>JAFYYE010000306.1 GCA_017557715.1 Pseudobutyrivibrio sp. | reverse complement strand
TTTAGAAAAAATGTTGGAGCTTGCAAAATGAGATCCGATGTAATTATTGTAGGCAGCGGGGTGGCAGGACTTTTCTGTGCACTTAGCTTGCCTAGAGAAAAGAAAATACTTGTGATTTCTAAGGATGCACTGGATGGTTGCGACAGCTTCTTAGCTCAGGGTGGAATATGCATGCTCAGAGATGAGGATGACTATGAAGCATACTTTGAGGATACCATGCGTGCAGGTCATTATGAGAATCGCAAGGAATCTGTTGAGATTATGATTAGAAGCTCTCAGGATATTATTAGAGATCTTGAGGGATATGGCGTGGAATTTGAAAAGAGAAATGGTGAATTCGTATTTACGAAGGAAGGCGCTCATTCAAATAATCGAATTCTGTTCCATGCAGATATTACCGGTAGAGAGATTACCAGTAAGCTTTTGGCAAGGGCTCAGGAGAGAGATAATATCACTCTTATGGCTCACACTACTATGGTGGATTGGGTTTGTAAGGACAATGTGTGCTATGGAATTGTTGTGGCGGATATGGATGGAAAGACCATAGCAATTGAAGGTGATGTAACAGTGCTTGCTTGTGGTGGTCTTGGTGGTGTGTATCCACATTCCACAAACTTCCGCCATATTTCAGGAGATGCACTGGCACTTGCCATGTATCACAATGTGCGATTAGAAAACTGTGATTATGTTCAGATACATCCAACAACACTTTTCTCAAGACAGAGTGGAAGAAGCTTCTTGATTTCCGAGTCTGTCAGAGGCGAGGGAGCTGTTCTTCGTAATAAGGATGGGGAAAGATTTACAGATGAGCTTCAGCCAAGAGATGTAGTTAGCAAAGCTATATTTGCCCAGATGGAGAAGGATGGAACTGAGCATGTATGGCTAGATTTTTCACCTATTCCAAAGGAAGAAATTTTAAATCATTTTCCTAATATCTATGCTAGGTGCAAGCAGGAGGGCTATGATCCTCTTGAGTCATGGGTGCCAGTTGTTCCTGCACAGCATTATTTCATGGGTGGAATACACGTCGATAAAGACAGCAGAACTACAATGGAACAGCTGTATGCAGTTGGCGAAACAAGCTGTAATGGAGTCCATGGTCGTAACAGACTTGCCAGCAATTCACTTCTTGAGAGTCTTGTTTTTGCAAAGCGCGCAGCACAGGATATCGTAAATACGAAGAGCTTTAAAAAGGCAGAGGATTTTGCTAATTTAGTTAATGTTGATGGATATGAGGATTTGCCATCAATCATGGAAAACTATCACGCTATGGTAGTTGGTGAAATTAAAAAAGAAGAAAATATGAGAGCCGATAAGGAGGCTATGTAAAATGAACAATATAACTATGACACTAAATGCGGACGAGCTTATCAGAATGGCTCTTAGAGAAGATATTTCAAGCGAGGATGTTTCAACTAATTCTGTTATGCCAGAGGCAAAGCCAGGCGAGGTAGAGCTTATCTGTAAGCAGGATGGAATCATCTGTGGTATGGATGTTTACGAGCGAGTATTCAAGATTCTTGATGAGGATACCGTTGTAGAAAAGTACGTAAGCGATGGAGATGAAGTGAAGAAGGGCCAACTTATGGCAAAGGTAAAGGGAGATATCCGAGTTCTTCTTTCAGGAGAGAGAGTGGCACTTAATTATCTTCAGAGAATGAGCGGTATCGCCACATATACACATGAGGTGGCATCACTTCTTGAAGGTAGCAAGACAGTTCTTCTTGATACAAGAAAGACAACACCTAACATGAGAATCTTTGAGAAGTATGCAGTAAGGTGTGGTGGCGGTCAGAATCACCGTTATAATCTTTCAGATGGAGTTCTTTTAAAGGATAATCACATCGGTGCAGCAGGTTCTATCACTAAGGCTATTGAGATGGCAAAAGCTTACGCTCCTTTCGTTCGTAAAATCGAAATTGAGACAGAGACACTTGAGCAGGTAAAGGAAGCAGCTGATGCAGGTGCTGATATTATCATGCTTGATAATATGGATGTTGCAACTATGAAGGAAGCTGTTAAAATAATAGCTGGTCGAGCAAAGACAGAGTGCTCTGGAAATGTCACAAGAGAGAACATTGCAAACATCATCGACAGTGGTGTTGATTATGTTTCAAGTGGTGCACTTACACATTCGGCACCAATCTTGGACATCTCAATGAAGAATTTACACGCAGTGTAATGACAGGAGGATATCGAATGGACGGACAGGCTAGAAGACAAAAGTTAATAGAGATAATCCAACAATCTGATAAGCCTGTATCAGGTGCAGCTCTGGCCGAGCAGTTAAATGTTAGCCGCCAGGTTGTTGTTACAGATATCGCCCTTATCAGAGCAAATGGTATTGATGTTACCTCTACAAACAGAGGCTATGTTATCGCAAATACGAATAAGTATAAGAGAATAATCAAGAGTCGTCACACCGATGACCAGATTTTGGATGAGCTCTTTGCAATCGTTGATAACGGCGGAGTTGCTGAAAACATCATTATCAATCACAGATATTATAATCGTTTAGAGGCACCTTTAAATGTTAGCTCACGCCGTGAGGCTAAGGAGTTTATGGAGGCTATCGAAACTGGAAAATCCAAGTCTTTGAGTTCGGCTACCAGTGGATATCACTATCATATTATTAGTGCAGATAGTGAAGAAACGTTAGATATAATTGAACAGGAACTTAAAGAGAAAGGATTCTGGTTACCATTAGATGACTGGATTTTGAGGTAGAATAATGTCTGCAATTTCAAATGATTGGCTGGAGCCGTTGACTCCAGAATTCAAGAAACCATATTACAAGAGCTTATATGAGAGTGTAAAAAAGGCTTATCACGAAGGTCCGGTGTATCCACCAGCTGATGATATCTTCAATGCCTTTGATTTCACACCTTTATCTGAGGTAAAGGTTGTTATCATCGGGCAGGACCCATATCATGAGCCAGGTCAGGCCCACGGCCTTTGCTTTTCGGTAAAGCCGGGAGTGAAGACTCCACCATCTCTTGTAAATATTTATAAAGAGCTTCAGGATGATTTAGGCTGCTATATTCCTAATAACGGATATCTTGAAAAATGGGCTCGTCAGGGAGTGTTAATGCTAAACAATGTCCTGACAGTTAGGGCTCATGAGGCCAACTCACATAAGGATCTTGGCTGGGAGCAGTTTACAGATGCTGTTATAGACATTTTGAACAAGCAGGACAGACCGATAGTATTCTTATTGTGGGGTTCACCTGCCGCAAAAAAATGTGCGAAGCTCAATAATCCAAATCATTTGATTTTAAAGGCTCCGCATCCATCTCCATTGTCAGCCTACAGAGGATTTTTTGGATGTAGGCATTTTAGTCAGACAAACGATTTTTTACAATCAAAGGGGTTAAAACCTATTGATTGGCAAATAGAGAACATTTAAGGAAAACCTACTATTCCCAAGGGCAGGAATAGTAGGTTTTTTCACACATTATTCACGTTTTATTTATTGTGTCGGTTTGATATTTCAATTATAGTTATATTAGAGTATTTTACGCTAGGAGAATAGCGTAAAAATGTGAGAATTAATTACATTTGGAGTCGGCCTTGAAAAAGATAATTGGTTTTGTAAAACATTTTTTCAGTCCGGATTTACCGACTGACCTTATATTGTTCAATATTATT
Source organism: Pseudobutyrivibrio sp. (assembly GCA_017557715.1). Lineage (GTDB taxonomy): Bacteria > Bacillota > Clostridia > Lachnospirales > Lachnospiraceae > Pseudobutyrivibrio. The sequence continues at coordinate 5,289 of JAFYYE010000306.1, read as the reverse complement.
ACGGTAATAAGCTTTATAGGCGGATTGTTGGCGATTCCATTTAATGCGGTTAATGGAACATCTCCAGCACTAACAATTGTAATTCTTGTTGCCTGTATAAATGATGGTGTATGCATCTACATGGCAAATTATCGTAATAGACTTAAAAACGCCACAATCGCAGTGTGCTTCACTGTAGGTATTGGCTTGTTCCCTGTCATGTTCTTTTTGACTGGTGGAATTAATAGTGGAATGGTTTGTTGGTTGTCCATGGGTATAGTATTTATTTTCATGCTTTTGGAGGGCATGGATTTTGTTTTCATGCTTCTTACTGATGTGGCAATCATCGTAGGCTGCTTCGTTATTTCCTACTACCACCCTGAATATGTAATCAAGCTTGATTCCACAAGAAGCGTTTTTTATGACGTGGTGCAGTCGCTGCTGATTAGTGCATTTGCAATTGGTGCGATTATTAAATTCCAGAAATCGATTTATGTGAACCTGTACAAGCAGGCATCTATAAATAACGACGATTTGTTAGAGAAGACATTGCAGGCTAAAAAGGCCGAGCGTCAGGCTCAGACTGCTACTGAGGCAAAGAGTAGCTTTCTGGCCAATATGTCCCATGAAATCCGTACGCCTATCAACACAATCATGGGTATGGATGAGATGATTCTTCGCGAGACTTCTGAAAAGGTTGTTGAGGAATACGCCTTAGACATCAAGACCGCATCACAGAACTTGCTGTCTCTGATAAACGATATTTTGGATATTACAAAAATCGAGTCTGGTAAGATGGGCCTTGTAAATGGCGAGTATCAGTTCATGAGCTTGATGCATGATGTTTTGAATAATGTCACCTTAAGAGCCAAAGAAAAGGGTCTGGATATAAAGCTGAACATAGCAAATGATATTCCTTGTGATATGTTTGGTGATGATGTAAGAATTAGACAGGTACTTACCAATATTATTACTAATGCGGTAAAATATACACCAGAAGGATATATAGAAATCTCTGCAAATTGTAAGAGAAATTTTGATAACACAGTAGACTTAAAGTTTTCGGTAGCCGACACTGGAATTGGAATCAAGCAGGAAGATATTAAGAGAATGTTTGAATCCTTTGAACGCTTGGAGGAAAACCGAAATAGAAATATTGAAGGTGCTGGTTTGGGAATGGCCATCACGCAGAATCTTTTGAAGATGATGGGAAGTACCCTTGAGGTGAAGAGTACTTACGGGAAAGGCTCAACATTTTCCTTTGTCATTAATCAGGAGATTGTTAATGACGAAGAGATTGGAGATTTCAACCAGAAGCTAAAGCAGCTCACAGCAAATTATGAGTACAGCACCAGCTTCGAGGCACCTAAAGCAAGGTTCCTGGTTGTTGATGATAACACAATGAACCGTAAGGTTTTTGTAGCACTTCTAAAAGAAGCCAAGGTTCAAATTGCTGAGGCAGCCAGTGGAGATGAGTGCCTGAGCTTAATTAAGAGAGAACATTTCGATATGATTTTCCTGGATCACATGATGCCGGGAATGGATGGTCTTGAAACATTTAAGGCCATGGCCACACTTGAAGGAAACAAATGCCTTGGAACACCCGTTATAGCACTTACAGCCAACGCAATTGCGGGAGCCAAGGAAAGATACATGACACTAGGCTTCCATGGATTCCTTTCAAAGCCAATTGTTCCAGCACAATTGGAGAAGATGATTCGAGATTTCCTTCCAGAGGATTTGCTTGAGTATCATGAGACCAATGCAACGGACGAGGCTAGAAAGAACCGTGTAAAGCAGGTGGAGCTTCCAGATATAGAGGGAATTGATTGGGATTATGCGTTACTACATTTCCCAGAAGCCAACATGGTATTCCAAACTGCAATTGATTTTTATCAGTCCGTTGATTATGAGCGAGACGAAATCCTAAGATTCTATAATGAATTGGATGGAGATAGCTTCCCTCTTGAGGATTATAGAATCAAGGTTCATGCAGTAAAGAGTATGGCAAATACCATCGGAGCGACAGCTCTTGGAGGTCTTGCAAAACTTTGTGAGTTTGCAGCCAGAGATAATCAGATAGATAGAATCAGAGTGTTGACACCAGTACTTCTGGATGAAATGGACAATATGAAGAATCGATTATCGGTTCTTTCATCAGATGTTGAAAAGCCAAAGATGGAAGACATGGACGAGCTGTTTGCACTTCTTGAAATGCTGAAGATGGCACTTAGAAGCCACAACAGTGATCAGGGTGATAAGATAATGAAGCAGATTATGTCATTCACTTATGCGTCTGATATACAGGACAAGATAAATGATTTGAATCTTCATATAGTAAATTTTGAAGAAGATGATGCTCTAATGATTATAGATGAATTACAAAAGTAGTACAGAAGGAGAATAGACATGCGTAAAATATTGATTGTTGGGGATTTTAGTAGTGACACCAGTGATGTGAATTCATATTTGGAGAAGCATTTCCATACTCAGCTTTGTACCGACAACGGAAAGATAGTTAAGAGTATGTTGAAGATGTATGCCCCAGATATGGTACTGATGGATATAGATGGCTTTGAAAATATTCATGAGGAAATATTTGAAGTGATTCAGGAGTATAATCCAGAGCTCCCGGTCATCACCTATGGTCGTGAAAAGAAGAAGCAGATGTTTATTTCTTACTATTATTCTGGACAGTGCAGACATATCGCTCAGCCAACCAGAGAGGTCCTTATCCGTGAGATTTGCAAGGAGTTTAATATGAATGCCGATGCAATAATCAATGCGGTTGTGGATAACAGCAAGAAGCACATCATCGTTGTGGATGATAACCCGGTGCTTCTTAGAAATATGCGAAATATGCTTCAGGATAAATATCGTGTTACCCTTGCTACATCAGCAGCACAGTGCATGAAGGCAATGGGGCAAGATAGTCCTGATTTAATAATCCTTGACTATGAGATGCCAGTTGTAGATGGAAAACAGACACTAGAGATGATTCGTGCAGAGGAAGACTACAAGAATGTGCCGGTAATTTTCCTCACAGGAATCGCAGATAAGGAGCATGTTGATGCTGTGCTAGATCTTAAGCCTGCAGGCTATTTTGTAAAGCCGCCAATGCAGACAAAGATTATAAACGCTATTGAGAATATATTTTTAAAGCAGGGAGAATAAATTTAATACTAAATCATTGTGCTTGAAAATGCGGAACAATAATAAGGTTTAAAAGGCTAGACACAATCATAGAGTAATATTATGATAGTAGGGGAGAATTAATGTTAGGGAGATTGTATGCGTATTATTCATTGTGCAGATTTGCATTTGGACTCCAAAATGGAGAGCAATTTAGATAGAGACCAGGCGTTACTTCGTCGTTCCGAGCTTATTGAGACCTACGAGCGCATGGTTGATTATGCCGAAGCAAATCAAGTCAGAGCAATTCTTATATCAGGAGACTTATTTGACAAGCCACACATCCGTAAAGAAGTTAAAAAGCGTGTGGTTGAGCAGATAGTGTCTCATCCAGAGATTGATTTCTATTATCTCAAAGGTAATCACGACCGGACTGATTTTATGGAAGAGGGAATTGATGAAATTCCCTCTAATTTTCATATGTTCAATTCTGAGGGCTGGACTAGCTACACCTGTGAGGATGTAGTTATTACAGGCATGGAATTGAATTCTACCAATGTATCTACATTGGCACAGCGTCTGGTTCTTGATTCCGCCGCTACAAATATCGTTATGCTTCATGGTCAGCAGTCTGATTATGATGGCAAGGATGGTGCGGAAATCGTTAACACTACCACACTTAAAGGAAAGTTCATAGATTATCTTGCTCTTGGTCATGTCCACAAGTATATCTACGAGCAGCTTGATGAGAGAGGCGTATTCTGTTATCCAGGCTGTTTGGAGGGGCGCGGTTTTGACGAGACAGGTGACAAGGGCTTTGCACTTTTAGAGATTAATGATGGCAAAATCGAATCAGAATTTATCCCATTTGCAAAGCGTCGTCTTCACGAGATAGAGGTAAATGTAAAGGCGGAGATGGATCTTCAGGGCGCTATCAATAAGGCAAAGCGTCTTCTTGATGATGTGGATCCACAGGATATGATTAAGTTTGTAATCACGGGCGAGCGTGAGCTTGATGATGAGCTTGATATTATCAGGTTTGTGCGTGCTTTTGAAAATAAATATTTCTTTGTAAAATGCTATGATCGCACCAAGACCATGGTAGATTATGACAGCTTCCTTTACGACAAGTCATTAAAGGGAGAGTTTGTACGTCTTGTTCAGGCTCAGGATATGGATGAGGATGAGAAGGCGAAGATTATTGAACTAGGTATTAGAGCCATTATGGGGGAGGATATCGAATGAAAATAATATCATGTCATATTGCCCATTTTGGCAAAATCGAAAATTTCAAATATAACTTTGAAGATGGATTCAATTCCATTCTTCAGGGAAATGGTTGGGGAAAGACAACTTTTTCTGTATTTATGAAGGCCATGTTTTATGGCTTGGAGTATTCTCCAAATACTAAGAAAAAGCTTTTGGAGCGCAATCACTATCTTCCATGGGATGGAAGTGTTTGCGGAGGAAATATAGTTTTTCAGGCTAAGGGTAAGGAATATCGTATCGAGCGTACCTTTGGACAAAGCGACAGGGATGATACATTTGCACTGTATGATAATGTGACAGGGCTTCTTTCTGATGATTTCAGCGAGAATATTGGTGAGGAACTTTTCCGAGTGGATAGAGATTCCTTCGAGAAGAGTGTGTATATTCCTCAGACCAGCCTTGCTACAGCCATGACAGATTCCCTTAATGCAAAGATGGGAAATCTTGCAGCAGCAAAGGATGATATCAGCAACTTTGATGTGGCGCTTAAGAGCGTGAAGGATGCAAAATCCAATTACACCCGCAACAGCAAAATTAATCCTGGAAAGCTCTATGCTGTAAAGCAGGAGATTAACCGTTGCAAGGAAGAGTATGAGAAGCTTCCAGCCATTGAAGAAGGCGTGGAGGCTATGAGTTGTCTGGTAGAGGAAAAGCAAGCAAACATAGATAAGCTGGCTGCCGATAAGGTAAAGCTTACAGAGACTATTCAGCTTCAGAGTAAGCGTGAGCAGGAGCTTGGAGCCTACAGAACACACAAGGAAAACCTAGCCCGTGAAGAAGAGTCAATCGAAGAGCTTAAGAAGTATTTTGAGGCAGGTCTTCCAACAGATGATGAGATAGTGATGCTGGAGCAGACAGAAAGAGATTTGGCTGTTCACGAGAGAGCATATAAAGGATTGGTAGAGGAGC
>JAFYYE010000305.1 GCA_017557715.1 Pseudobutyrivibrio sp. | reverse complement strand
TGGGGGCTCTTTCTGACGAGGAGCTTAGAGGAAAAACACAGGAGTTTAAGGATCGTCTTGCTAAGGGCGAGACACTAGATGATATCTTACCAGAGGCTTACGCTACAGTTCGTGAAGCCGGCAAGCGTGCTCTTGGTATGGAGCATTTCAGGGTTCAGCTCATTGGTGGTATCATTCTTCATCAAGGTCGTATCGCAGAGATGCGTACTGGTGAAGGTAAGACTTTAGTTTCTACACTTCCAGCATACCTTAATGCTCTTGAGGGCAAGGGCGTGCACATCGTTACTGTAAATGATTACCTGGCAAAGCGTGATGCTGAGTGGATGGGTGAGGTTCACCGTTTCCTTGGTCTTACAGTTGGTGTGGTTTTAAATGACATGACTAAGGAGGAGCGTCAGGCAGCATATAATTGTGATATCACATATATCACTAACAACGAGCTTGGTTTCGATTACCTCCGTGACAATATGTGTGTTTATGAGAAAGACTTAGTTCAGAGAGGTCTTCATTACTGTATTATCGATGAGGTTGACTCAGTTCTTATCGATGAGGCACGTACACCACTTATCATTTCTGGACAGTCAGGAAAGTCTACAAAGCTTTATGAACTTTGCGATGTTCTTGCTCGTCAGCTTAAGCGTGGAGAGGATCTTCCAGAATTTTCTAAGATGGATGCCATCATGGGTGTTGAGAGAAATGAAACTGGAGATTTCATCGTAGATGAGAAGGATAAGGTAGTTAATCTTACTGCAGAGGGTGTTCAGAAGGTTGAGCAGTTCTTCCACATTGAGAACCTTGCAGATCCAGAAAATCTTGAGATTCAGCACAACATCATCCTTGCACTTCGTGCGCACAACCTTATGTTTAAGGATCAGGATTATGTTGTTTCAGATGGTCAGGTTATGATTGTTGATTCATTTACTGGCCGTATTATGCCAGGTCGTCGTTATTCTGATGGACTTCATCAGGCTATCGAGGCTAAGGAGCATGTTGAGGTTAAGCGTGAGTCTATGACTCTTGCAAGTATCACATTCCAGAACTTCTTCAACAAGTATGATAAGAAGGCTGGTATGACAGGTACAGCTCTTACAGAGGAGCAGGAATTCCGTGATATTTATGGAATGGACGTAGTTGAGGTTCCTACAAATCGTCCAATCCAGCGTATCGATCATGATGATGCTGTTTATAAGACAAAGAATGAAAAGTACAAGGCAGTTGTAGAAGAGGTTAAGAAGGCTCATGAAAAGGGGCAGCCTGTTCTTGTTGGTACTATTGATATCGATATTTCAGAGCACGTTTCAAAGCTTCTTCGTAGAGAAGGAATTGAGCACAACGTATTAAATGCTAAGTTCCACGAGAAGGAAGCTGAAATTGTAGCTGAGGCTGGAAAGCACGGTGCCGTTACCATCGCTACTAATATGGCTGGTCGTGGTACTGATATTAAGCTTGATGAGGATGCTCGTGCAGCAGGTGGTCTCAAGATTATCGGTACAGAGCGTCATGAGTCACGTCGTATTGATAATCAGCTTCGTGGACGTTCAGGTCGTCAGGGAGATGTTGGTGAGTCACAGTTTTTCATCTCACTTGAGGATGACCTTATGAGACTCTTTGGTTCAGAGAGACTTATCAGCATGTTCAATACTCTTGGTGTTCCAGAGGGTGAGCAGATTAAGCATAAGATGCTTTCAGATGCTATTGAGAAAGCTCAGAAGAAGATTGAGGAAAACAACTTCTCAGCTCGTAAGAACCTTCTTGATTACGATCAGGTTATGAATGAGCAGAGAGAGCTTATTTATGCACAGCGTCACAGAGTACTTATGGGCGAGGATATGCACGATCAGATTCTTGGTATGATTCGCGATAAGGTAGACGAGTGCGTTGAAAAGACTATTCCAGATGATGTTGAGAAGGAACTTTGGGAGCTTCAGGAGCTTAATCACCTCCTTTGCCCAGTAATTCCAGTTCCTGTTATGACACAGCTTTCAATTGGAAACATCAAGAGCAAGAAGGAGTTAAAGAACACTCTTACTGATCTGGCTCTTAAGATGTACGATGCTAAAGAAAAGGAATTCGAGCAGCCTGAGCAGTTCAGAGAGGTTGAGCGAGTTATTTTACTTCGTGTTATCGACCGTAAGTGGATGGAAGAAATTGATGATATGGAGCAGCTTCGTCAGGGTATCCGTCTTCAGGCTTATGGTAACCGTAATCCAGTTGATGAGTACAAGGCAGCAAGCTACGATATGCTTGATGCTATGAATGCGGCTATCATCAATGATACACTTACAATGCTTTACAGAATCCGCATCGAGAAGAAGGTAGAGCGTGAGGAAGTAGCAAAGGTTACTGGAACAAATAAGGATGACACAGCTACTCGTGCTCCACAGAAGCGCGCCGAGAAGAAGGTCTTCCCTAACGATCCATGTCCTTGCGGAAGCGGTTTGAAATATAAACAATGTTGTGGCCGCGCAAAATAAAGTGAATTAATGCATTGGGACCTCATACAAAGTATGAGGTCCTTTTTTAAGGAGAGCCAATGACTAACTTAGAAGAATACTACAACAAATTCAACGAAGACAAACGCTTAAACAGTCGCCATGGAATCATGGAATACACAGTGACCATGAAATACGTTCATAAATATTTAGATAAACTTGCTGAAGAAACAGGCAAGTCTAAGTCTGATATCCAGATTCTTGATATTGGCGCGGCCACAGGAGGTTATAGTATTCCTCTTTGGGAAGAAGGCTATGATGTGACAGCAGTAGAACTAGTAAAGCATAACCTTGGTATGCTAAAGGCTAAGGGCACAGGGGTAAAAGCTTTTCAGGGAAATGCAGTGAAGCTTAAGAGATTTGAAGAAAATAGCTTTGATTTTACATTACTTTTCGGACCTATGTATCACCTTAAGACCCGTGAAGAGCAGCTGAAAGCTTTATCAGAAGCCAAGAGAGTTACTCGCCCAGGCGGTTATATCTTAGTAGCTTATGTTATGAATGAATACGCATTCCTTACATACGGAATTAAGGAAGGTCATGTCCTTGAAAACATTGCAGATGGAAAGCTTGATGAAACTTTCCATGTACGCCCAGGTGAAGACGATCTTTACATGTTTATGAGAACAGAAGATATAGAGAGTCTTAATGAAGAAGCAGGCTTGGAGCGCATGCAGATTATCTCTCCTGATGGCCCAGCAAATCATATGAGAAGAGAAGTTAATGCTCTCACAGAGGAGCAGTTTAAACAGTTTATAAATTATCAGATGTCAGTATGTGAAAGAGCTGATTTATTAGGCGCCAGCGCACATACGGTGGATATCCTAAGGAAGGAAATATAGTGAATTCGGGTGTTTAAAAATTGAGGAAAGGATGTTATAATGCAACTAGAAAATAGTTGCAGATTTTTAAATGCCAAAGAAAAAAGATTTAATAGAAAAGCTTTTTAGAAAGCCATATCCAAGGAATTTTACAGTTAGAGAGTTGGATATGTTGATGAGTAAATGTAACTGTTCAAAATCTCAAGGTGGTAGAGGATCAGGAATTGGATACTATCATGAAAAAACTGGAAGAATGCTTCAGTTTGATGGTCCTCATCCAGGAAAAGAATTATATAAATATCAAATAGACATGATTAAAAGATATATAGAAGAAATTGGAGAGAAGGAGGTGTAGCACATGAAGTCAGATATGATGAAGTACAAAGGATATCGTGCTGTTATTTCATATGATAGCGAGGATAATATTTTTTGGGGGCAAGTATTCGGGATTAAAGATAGCCTGGGATTTCACGGCACATCAATTAAAGAGTTAGAAGAGTCATTCCATAATTCAATTGATAACTATTTGGAAGCATGCGAAAAATTTGGTAAGACCCCAGAAAAAGAATATTCCGGAACCTTTAATGTTAGAACCTCACCATCTATTCATGAGAAGGCTTCTATATATGCTGCAGAACATGGTGTAACATTGAATCAAGTGGTTACAATGGCTATGGAGAAGTTTTTAGGGAAGGGATTAGCTTATTAATTATGC
>JAFYYE010000030.1 GCA_017557715.1 Pseudobutyrivibrio sp. | reverse complement strand
TGCCTAAATCATTGTTGGGCCATAACAGCCCAACATATTTTTTATTAAAGTAATGTGATTAAATCGTTTCCGTTAACAACCTTCTTAGCGTCTGTTGGAATGATATCCATATACTTATCTGAGTTTGTGATTACTACAGGAGTCTCTACTGAGTAGCCAGCTCCCTTGATGTAATCAATATCGAATTCGAGAAGGAGATCTCCTCTCTTAACAACATCACCCTGCTTAACCTTTGGTGAGAAGCCCTTGCCCTCAAGCTGAACTGTGTCCATACCAACGTGGATGATAACCTCAGCACCGTTTGCTGTTGTGATGCCGATTGCGTGACCTGTGTTGAAGAATGCTGAAATTGTACCGTCTGCTGGAGCATAAACCTTTCCTTCTTCTGGAACGATTGCAACACCCTTACCCATTGCCTCTGATGAGAATACCTTATCCTCTACTGCTGTTAAAGCCTTAACTTCACCCTTGATTGGAGCAACAAGGATTTCGCCATTTGATGATGCTGAGCTGCTGATTTCCTTCTTTACAACTACTTCATCTTCTTTATAAATAATCATTGTAAGAACAAATGAAACTGCTACTGCTACAACAATTGAGATGAGTACCCAATACATGCTGTAAAGGCTGTTTGTGTTTGGATCGATGTAGCATGGGAGTCCGAATAAACCAAGACCACCCATTGTATAAGACTTAACACCTGCTAAAGCTGTGATGATACCACCTGCTGCACCACCGATACATGAGATAACGAATGGCTTCTTCTTTGGAAGAGTAATACCGTAAATACATGGCTCAGTTACACCGAAGATACCTGAGATAAATGCTGGAACAGCGATATCCTTAAGCTTCTGATCCTTTGTCTTAAGAATCATAGCAAGAACTACAGCTGACTGTGCGAATGATACGCAGAAGTATGGTGAAAGGATAAAGTCATATCCAAGTGAACCATAGTTGATCATAGCAAGTGGAACAAGTCCCCAGTGTAATCCAAAGATTACAAGTACCTGCCACATAGCACCGATAAGTGCACCTGCGATAATTCCACCAACAACTGGGATGTTGTATAATCCGCCAAAGATAAGTGTAAGTAAGTTACATACTACTGTTGCAACTGGACCAATTACAAGATATGTAAGTGGCATCATAATTCCAAGAACACAAAGTGGAACGATGAATGTCTTGATTACATCTGGAATGTGCTTCTTGAAGAACTTTTCAAGCTTTGATGCAATATAAACTGCTAAAACAACTGGTACTACTGACTGTGTGTAACCAGAAGCTGGCATGATAACTGGAATTCCGAACCAGTCTGTCATGTAATCCATAGCAAATGATGAACCAGCGAATACTGTTCCAAGAACCTCAGCGCTCTTAAGAGCAACCATGTTTGGATATGTAAGACCTACACCAAGTGCCATACCAATGAATTCGCTACACTTAAATTTCTTAGCTGAAGTGTAACCTAAGATGATTGGAAGGAAATAGAAGAATCCATCACCTACTGCGTTCCAAATCTCATAAGCACCGCTTGTTGTTACATCAATTCCATAAACGCTGCTTGCTACGAATGACCATACTGCAAGTAAACCTTTGATGATACCAGCTGCACATAATACAGAAAGAAGTGGCTGGAATACACCAGAAATAATATCGATAAGAGCTGCACCTGCGCTCATCTTTTCCTTTGGACCATCATCATCTACTGATGCTGCACCTGAAATACCAGCGTGCTCACAAACTACGTCATAAACGTCTGGTACATGGTTACCAATTACTACCTGATACTGACCACCAGACTGGATAACTGTTACGATACCGTCTGTGTTCTTAAGGATATCTGTGTTTGCCTTGCTTTCATCCTTAAGCTTAAATCTAAGTCTTGTTATACAATGTGTAATACTTTTAATGTTGCTCTTACCACCAACATTCTGGATGATAATTCGAGCTAAGCCATCATATTTGCTTGCCATTTTTAAAATCCTCTCTTTTGTCCCAATTTTTTAATTTATATCTTCTTCAGGTCCTGCGCACTGACCTGTCAAATTCAAATAAAAAAACCTGCACACATACATAGAGACATAGTATGACTCTACGTTTTGTGTACAGGTTTAGCCGGCTCTAACGCCGTAACTATCCCATAACTACCTTATAGCTACTTCTTTTCTATCTGTAATTCGAGAAATATGCACTACCAAGTAAAGCATTTCCTCGTCGGTAATTTCATTATCTGGAAATTTTGATTCCATATAGCTCTTAATGCGAATGGCGCATTTATAAGCATCTGGAAATCTGTTTTTAATCATGCTAAACATTTCTGTATTATCTGCTGGATAATACTCCTGCTTTTCTGCACGCTGTAAAAAATATTTCAAATGAGTGATAAATCTTTCATAAGAAAGTGTATGCTCATCTAACTCTGAATTGAAAGTGTATTTAACAATGCTGACGATGTCGCTAATCACCTCTGAAGTTTCAAGAGTGTGATGCATGTTACCATCTAATTCTGCATTTACAATGTGGAGTGCGAAGAATCCTGCCTCATCTTCTGGAAGCTCTGCTCCAAGTTTTTCCTTGATAGTCTCAAGTGCCTGGCAACCAATTCCGAATTCTGTCTTGTAGAAATTCTTGATTTCCCAAAGGAGCTTGTTTCGTAAATACGTACCTGACTTTGCACGCTCAATTGCATATCCAAGGTGATCTGTCAAAGTAATGTAAATGTTGTTGCAGAGTGGCTTCTTTAAAACTGCTTCTGCATTTTTGATAATCTCATCTGCCACCTGAATCTGTTCATATGGCATTTCTGAAACTAACTGTTTAAACTGCTCACTAGGCTTTTCCATGACGAAAGTTTTTTCAATTTTGCTCTCATCAATCTGGTCACCACATTTTTTCTGGAAGCAAAGACCGCATCCCGTATAAACTATTTCGTTCCCCTTGTCATCTATTGCCAAGGCTGCATTATTATTTAAAATCTTTTTAATCTTCATTCTCTAATGATTCTTTTCTAATAATTTCTCGTAAAATAAAAAACGACCAAATCGTTCCCAAACAATAATAACATAACCATGCGTGATGGTTAAAGGGACGATTCAGTCTTGCCTGCCTTGCAGTAACAATCCGAACTTGTTTTGTTTACTCGTATACTTTACATACAATCCTTAAATTTGTAAAGAGCTTTAAGTAATGTTTTACGTTTTGTTAAATTTCATACTTCACAATTTGTTCACAATTCACAAAAAAGGCTGCCAAGATGGCAGCCCCGACAGTCTATGAAATTGCAACTACTCGCAGTGCATTGCTGGAAATAAACTCAGTCTTAATTCCGATTCGATTAAGTTCGAATGCCTTTCTAAAAACTTCCTCAAGTGTTGAGCATCTGATGATTTCCCCGATTGTCATTTTTCATACCTCCTGAAATTTACTCACTGACTCTTCTATCGGCCAGCGTCTTTGTTTTCTTTACCTTTTTTCTGAAGAAATAATAACATCTGGATTATCACACAAGTATCACACTATTTAAAAGTAACAATTGTTACGCCCGCATCGCCCTCTCCAAACTCTCCAAGGTGGAACTCAGCTACATTTTTGCAACGGCGAAGGTATTCCTGAACACCTTTGCGAAGGGCACCTGTTCCCTTGCCGTGGACTACGCGCACTGAGGTGAGGTGGCTGATGTATGCATCATCCAGATATTTTTCAAGCTTGGCTATTCCTTCATCTACGGTGCAACCAAGAAGATTAATCTCTGGCGAAATCGATGCCGCCTTGTTAAATCCGCCGTAAGTCATATTCTTAACTCTTGTGCCCTTCTTTGGTACAAACTTATCCTCTTCCTCGATAAGCACAAGGTCCTTGATATTTACAGTGGACTTCATGATACCCATCTGTACCTGAACATCTCCCTTTGAATTAGGAAGTGTGCAAACATTTCCAGTAAGGTTCATTGAAAGCACCTTTACCTTGTCGCCCACATGAAGGTTTGTAGGAACATTGTGATTCTCCTGAACCTCCTGCTTTTCCTTGGATTTGCTCTTGGCTTTGTTTACACCTTTACCAAGTGCGGCACGCTTTGCCTCCATGGCAGAAATATTTCCGCCGCCCTTGCCAAATTTATTAAAGTCACGAATTGCTTCATCTGCAATATCCTTTGCTTCCTGAAGAATTGCTGCTGCATCTTCATGAGCCTGGCGAATAAGCTCCTCACGCTGAGTTTTTATCTTCTCTTCCTTAGCGGTTGCATTGGCAAGCTTTGCTTCTGCTTCCTTGAGGGCAGCAGCTGCTTCCGCAGCATCCTCTTCGACCTGATGGCGCTTCTGCTCAAGGTCAACCATCAAATCCTCGAAGGATTTATCATCTTCTGAAAGACGGCTCTGAGCATCCTCAATAAGGTCCGTTGGAATTCCAAGCTTGCTTGAAATAGCAAAAGCGTTAGACTTTCCAGGCACACCTATAATCAAACGATATGTAGGACTGAGTGTCTCCAGTGAGAACTCGCAGGATGCATTCTCCACACCTTCTGTTGAAAGGGCATACACCTTCAGCTCACTGTAGTGTGTGGTTGCCATTGTGCGCACATCAAGTGTGTGAAGTCTATCAAGAATAGACTGTGCAAGCGCCGCACCTTCCTTAGGATCAGTTCCTGCACAAAGCTCGTCGATAAGGATTAAGAACTGTGGCACCTTGTCAGGTGTTTGTGTTCCGTGAATTACCTTCGAATAAACGAAGTCCTTCTTTGTCTTAGCCAGCTGCTCCTCTGTCTCATGTGAATAACTTCCACCATTGATTGCCTCTAAAATGTGGACAATGTTTACCATATGAGATGAGAATGTTGATAGTGACTGCTCGATAGATTGCTCATCACCGATATCAGCGTACACATCATCAAATACAGCAATCTGGCTTCTGTCCTTTGCTGGAATGTGAAGACCCGCCTGCGCCATAAGTGTAAGAAGACCACAGGTCTTTAATGATACTGTCTTACCACCAGTGTTAGGACCTGTGACAAGTAACAGATTATAGTCCTCTCCCAATTTAATATCTGTAGCAACTACCTTCTTTGGATCCAAAAGTGGGTGGCGTGCACCTCTTAAATTGATGATGCCATCCTCATTAAACTCTGGGCTGCTGGCGTTAAGCTCGATAGCATAACGTCCCTTTGCAAGAATAAAATCAATCTCTGTAAGTAATTCGTAATTACGAATTATACCTTCTGAAACCTCTGCGATTCTGTTAGAAAGATTTGCAAGAATGCGCTCAATCTCATCCTGCTCTCTAACCTGAAGCTCACGCATCTCGTTGTTTAAATCTACCGCCTGCATAGGCTCGATAAAGAAGGTACTTCCTGTTGAAGACTGGTCATGCACCATACCAGGCACACGTGACTTGTAGTCAGAACGAACAGGAAGACAGTATCTTCCCTGACGCATGGTAACAACAGGCTCCTGAAGATATCCTCGTGTGGTACTGTTGTTAAGAAGAGAGTTCATGACGCTCTTAATCTTTTCATTTGTGCGCTGCATACCGCGACGAATTTCAAAGAGGGCTGTGCTGGCATCATCAGCAATAGTCTCCTCATCAATAATGCATCTTCTAATCTCATTGAGAAGTGCCACCTCAGGAGAAAGGCCGTTGAAGTAGAAGGACATGGCATCCTCCTCTTCCATCTGAGCACCGTACTTTGCCACACGCTTTGTAACCTCAAGCACTGAAGCTACCGCAAGAATTTCATCAATTCCAAGTGTGGAACCAAGCTCAAGACGAGCAAGTGATGGGCGCAAATCTGTAGTACCGCTGGCGCTTACATCTGAAAACTTTACCAGACGATTAAATGCGCAGGCGGTCTCCTGCTGCATCACCTTTATCTCCTCTACATCATTTATAGGAAGCAACTCCTGGCAGCGCTTCTTACCTGACTCGCAGGTAGCCTTTTCAGCAAGTCGCTCTATTATTTTGTCATATTCTAGTGTTTTTAAAACTTTAAGATTCATAATGTCCTCTATATCTTATGGGGGTCTCGCCCAATTAATTTCATCCCCTATAAGTTACTAAATATTCGGCAAATATTCAATTATTTCGTTTACAATGTGCCCCACATTTGCTATAGTGTCCCATGGATGGTATTCGAAAGAAACTATACCCTTATAATTTCTAAATATTGATTATATGAGACCCGTGGCATGCTCGTATCATTTTGAACGAGACTGTATCACCCCCATTTTTTAAGGAGGTGTTGCCAATGAAGGTTGGATTTGTAGGCGCTGGCAAAGTAGGTTGCTCTCTCGGCAAGCTTTTTAATGAATGTCAGCACAATCTCTTGGGCTATTACAGCCGCACTTCATCATCTGCTATGGAAGCAGCTGATTTTACCAACTCGAATTATTTTCAAGATTTAGAGACATTAATTAAAGATAGTGATACAGTGTTTATCACCGTTCCGGATGACGCCATTGGTGCAGTTTGGGAACAGATTAAACATATATCTATTGCTGGCAAAATGATATGTCATTGCAGCGGATCTTTATCTTCAGAAATCTTTAAGGATATAGAAGAAACTGGCGCGTTCGGTTTCTCAGTCCATCCATTACTGGCAGTATCAGATAGATACACTTCATACCAGGAGCTTCCAAAGGCTTTATTTACAATCGAAGGAAATGAAAATCATCTTGATGAAATCCAAGACTTATTAGAGTCCTGCGATTTGAAGGTGACCCGCATTAGCGCTGATGTGAAAACCCGTTATCACGGAGCTGCTGTGCTTTGCTCAAATCTTGTTGTTGCTTTAGTTCAAGCTGCACAAGATGAACTTCGTAAATGCGGATTTTCAGATTCAGATTTAAGTGATGCGATTGCGCCACTTTTGTTGGGAAATGTTAACAAGGTGCTATCAGTTGGAACAGCCGGTGCATTAACCGGCCCTATCGAGCGAAACGATTTCGGCACTGTTGAAAAGCATTTATCTACCTTCGATGGAATAGACAAGGATGTTTATAAGGTACTCTCTCGTAAAACTTTAGAGGTGGCTGAACTTAAACATCCAGAGGCGGATTATAGAGCTTTGGAACAACTATTATCTTCTTAAAAAGGATGGAGAATAATTATGAAAAACACAGTAACAACTCTTCAGCAGATGAAGCAAAACGGAGAGAAAATCAGCATGCTCACATGCTACGACTACACAACAGCCTGCCTCATGGAGGAATCAGGCATCAATGCAATCCTCATTGGCGATTCACTTGGAATGACAATGATGGGCTACAGCGACACACTTCCTGTAACAGTTGATGACATCATTCACCACTGTGCCAGCGTATCTCGCGGCCTTAAGGACACTTTCCTTGTAGCTGATATGCCATTCATGTCTTACCAGACATCCGTTTATGACGCTGTAAAAAATGCAGGTCGTCTTATCAAAGAAGGTCACGCTCAGGCTGTTAAGCTTGAAGGTGGTGCGTCAGTTTGCGAGCAGATTCGCGCTATCGTAAATGCGGATATTCCTGTTGTTGCTCACATTGGTCTTACACCTCAGTCTATCAACGCATTTGGCGGTTTCAAGGTGCAGGGCAAAAACGTAGAGCGTGCCATTCAGATTCTCGAGGATGCAAAGGCTGTTGAAGCTGCCGGAGCATTCATGGTTACACTTGAGTGCGTTCCAGAGGAGCTTGCAACTCTTATCTCTCAGGAGCTTTCTATTCCTACCATCGGTATCGGCGCTGGTGCTGGATGCGATGGTCAGGTTCTTGTATATCAGGATATGCTTGGCATGTTCTCTGGCTTCAAGCCAAAATTCGTAAAGCACTATGCAAATATCGGTGAAGAAATGAAGAAGGCATTCAAGGAATATGATGCCGAGGTTAAAGCTATGGCTTTCCCAGCTGCCGAGCACAATTTCAAAATCGACTCAGAAGTAATGGCAGAGGTTAAATCTAGGAGGATATCATGATTAAGGCTACAACAATCAAAGAAGTAAAAGACAACGTTAGAGAATGGAAAAAGGCTGGACTTTCAATCGGTCTTGTTCCAACTATGGGATATTTACATGAAGGGCACGCTAGCCTGATAGAGCGTGCTCGCAGGGAGTGCGACAGAGTTATCGTTTCGGATTTTGTAAATCCAATTCAATTCGGACCAAAGGAAGATCTTGCAACCTATCCTCGAGATTTTGATGCAGACTGCAAGCTTTGTGAAGGTCTTGGGGCTGATTTGATTTTCCACCCAGAGCCATCTGAGATGTACCTTGATGGTTTCCATTCCTACGTTGGTGTTGATACTTTATCCACAGAGCTTTGCGGCAAGAGTCGTCCTATCCACTTCAACGGTGTGTGCGCTGTTGTTAGTAAGCTTTTCAATATCACTGAAGCTGACAAAGCTTACTTTGGACAGAAGGATGCTCAGCAGCTTGCAATCGTAAAGCGCATGGTTAGGGATTTGAACTTCAACATCGAGATTATTGGCTGCCCTATCATCCGCGAGGAAGATGGTCTTGCAAAGAGCTCACGCAACACATACTTAAATGAGGACGAGCGCAAGAAGGCTCTCATTCTTCACAAGGCTCTTACTAAGGGCGAGGAAATGGTTCGCTCTGGCGAGACTGACGCTTCAAAAGTAAAGCAGACTGTAAGAGACATTATCGAATCTGAGCCACTTGCCAGAGTCGACTATGTTGAAATCGTTGACTGGAACGAACTTCAGAAGGTTGATAAAATCGACGGACCAATCCTTACAGCTGTGGCTGTTTACATGGGTGAAAAGGTTAGATTAATAGATAATTTTGTTATAGAGTAATAAGGAATAGGTATTAATATGAATTTAACAATGCTTAAGGGAAAAATTCACAGAGCCACAGTCACACAGGCTGCTCTTGATTATGTTGGAAGCATCACCATCGATGAAGATTTGCTTGATGCTGCTGGAATTCGTGAATACGAAATGGTTCAGATTGTTGATGTGGAAAATGGAAACCGCTTCGAGACATACACCATCGCAGGTGAGCGAGGTTCTGGCATGATTTGCCTCAACGGCGCCGCTGCCCGCTGCGTCCAGGTAGGCGACCATGTCATCATCATGTGCTACTGTACCCTCTCAGAATCCGAGGCCGACAGCCACAAGCCAAAGGTTGTCTTCGTTGATGATAACAACAAAGCTTCCCGCATTACAAACTACGAGAAGCATGGTAGATTAGAGGATATGTAAAGGCATTATTAAAGGAGGCGATTTCTCGCCTCCTTTAGCTATTCTTTGCTTCTAACATACTCTTTAAATCTTGGCAATTTTACTTTGACTACCCCACGCTCGGAACCATCTAAGATTCCTTTTTCTATTAAACGCTTACGAGGTTCGCTCCATTCATTATGATTTGTCTTTGTTAGCTCAAGCAATTCCGTTGCACTCATAGTATCTTTTTCAACTATAAAACTTAGATACCATTTTTCTTTTTCTCTAAGCTCACTCCATATTTTATCATATACTTTTACAGCTAATGCTTCATCTACTAAAGCATATACTGATTTAGAAATTTCTTTTTCCCCAGACTCCCACATATATTTCCCAAATGCCTGATATGCAAAGGCATAGCCCTTGGTTTGAGTAGCGAGCTCTTTTGCCACTTTTTCTGTCACTCCAAGAGTTTTTTCATAGTCGTCTTCTATTACAGTAAGATTTAATGGCTTCATTTCATATTTTGTTGCTCTAAGGAAAAATGTAAGTCCATCTGCATTTTCCAAGCTTTCTATATCTTCATATAAGCCCGCAGCAATCAGATAGATTGGCAATTCATTTCTTATAAGAATTTGGAATTCCTGTATAAAATCAACCAGCTCATCTGTCTTTCTTGCCTCATCAATTACCACAAGAACTTTTTTATTTTTCTTCTGCACTTCACCAAGAATCTTCTTTAATATTACGTCCATACTTGTAACTGGACTTTTTTTATCTATATTTATTCCAATTCCAAAAGCTGATAGATTTAGATTTGTATCAATAAAAGATGTAAGAAATGGTACCTCACCATATAAGCTTGCAACTAACTCTTTTGAAATATCTGAATTAGACTTTACATCTACAATAATCCACTGGTCATCATCTTTTAATTCTTTTTCAATAGCTGTAAGGGTAACAGTCTTCCCTGTTCCTCTGATTCCTGTCAGTTTAAAAGCCTGCTCCTCAACAGGATTACTATTTAAAATATCTACAATATCCTCTATTAACATGCTTCGGCTAATGTACTGATTAGGGATTCTACCAAAGCTTATGCTGTATGGACTTCTGACTGCCATCTATAATCCTTGCCTTTCTTCTATAATTATCTATAAAGTTCTATAATGTTATATAATCTTCTATAATTATATATAATTTTCTATAAAACTATTATAATATTTATAATTGTAATTTCAATCAAAACTATCAAAAATGGCTTGCCATTATGACAAGCCATTTGATGATTCATATTTCATTTAATTAAATTCTCTATTCTTAATCTCAATATATGACTTAACAACCTCAATCAGTCTGTCATAATCCATAACACCTGTGTCTAGACAGAAATCATAGTTGCGTGCATCATTCCAGTCCTTGCCTGTGTAATACTTATAATAATCGGCGCGGTGCTTGTCGATGTCGTGCATGCGCTTAAGCAGTTCCTCATCTGTTCCGCTAACCTGACGGCGAAGACGCTTTAAGCAATCCTCTTCAGATGCATAGAAGAAAAGTGAAAGCACATATGCTCTGTCCTTCAAAATGTAATCTGCACAGCGGCCTACGATGATACAGCTTTGAGTATTGGCAATTCTTTTGATAACATCTGCCTGAAGCTCAAACAGATTATCATCTGATGTGAAAGCTGCATACTCTGGGCTCAAAGGAAGGCCCTTGTAATGAGCCTTGGCAGAAAGGAAAATCTTTCTAACATGCTCATCTACCTCACCAAACATCTCCTCATTGATTCCACTCTGGTCTGATGCCATTCTAAGAATCTCTCTGTCATAAACTGGAAGACCTAGCTCCTTGCCAAGCTTTTTTGCAAGAGTAAGACCTCCCGAACCATAGCTTCTAGCAATACTGATAACTAGCTTTTTCTCATCTGACATGTAAGTAACCTCCCCATAGTTTTTACACCTCTTCCGGCCTATTCACCTAAGTATGCCTTCTTGATAGAGTCATCATTCATAAGCGTCTTGGCATCTCCAGACAAAACGATATTTCCCGTCTCCAATACATACGCTCTGTTTGCGATAGCAAGTGCCTTCTTTGCATTCTGCTCTACAAGAAGTACTGTGGTGCCTGCCTTGGAAATCTCCTGAATGATATTGAAAATCTCTTCCACGTAGATAGGTGAAAGTCCCATTGATGGCTCATCCATAAGGATGATGCGTGGCTGACTCATCAACGCACGTCCCATTGCAAGCATCTGCTGCTCGCCGCCAGACAATGTTCCTGCCAGCTGATTCTGACGCTCCTTCAAACGTGGAAAGCTTTCGTATACTCGCTCAAAAGCATCGGAAATTTCCTTCTTGTTACTTCTAGTATATGCTCCCATTTTCAAGTTTTCAAGCACTGTTAATCCTGGGAAAACTCGTCTTCCTTCAGGCACATGAGCCATTCCCATAGAAACAATTTTATGACCTGGCACCTTTGTGATATCAGTGCCCTCAAGGAGCACCTGACCTGAAGTTGGTTGAAGCATCCCTGATATAGTTTGTAATGTAGTTGTCTTGCCGGCGCCGTTGGCACCGATTAATGCGATGACCTCACCCTCATTGACTTCAAAGGAGATACCCTTGAGAGCCTGGATTACTCCATAGTTTACAATTAAATCTTTTACTTCTAACATATTACTCTCCTAAATATGCCTTAATAACTTCAGGGTCATTGAGTACGTCTGATGTACGCCCTTGCGAAAGCACTCGCCCGAAGTTTAATACCGTAAGCTTCTCGCAGATTCCTGAAACAAGCTTCATATCATGCTCGATAAGAAGGATTGTCACACCAAATTCCTTGCGGATAAGTGCGATGGTGTTCATCAAATCGCGAGTTTCATTTGGATTCATTCCTGCTGCAGGCTCATCCAAAAGAAGAAGCTTTGGATTTGTAGCAAGAGCTCTTGCGATTTCAAGCTCACGCTGCTTGCCGTATGGAAGATTTGATGCAAGTACATTTGCCATCTTATCAAGTCCAAAAACTGAAAGAAGCTCCAATGCCTTTTTGTCCAT